>NZ_JAUOQN010000052.1:0-32914 GCF_030547555.1 Salipiger sp. 1_MG-2023
CGGCACGAGTGGCTGGACCTCCACATCTTCGAAACCATCGACGAGGTGCAGCAGATTGCCACCGAGTGGCTCTGGTCTTACGACAACGAGCGTCCAAACATGGGCAATGGCAGAATGACACCCGCCCATAAACTGAAGATCGCCGCATAAATTCTACGTCCAAGCACCCGTAAAAACGGGGGGATTACCGCCACCCTCTTTGCGAAACAGAACCCTGCCGGATGACTGACGGCACGCAAGACGTTCTGGGCTTGTGGCTCCGGGCCAATGAGGGCCCAATATTCTGGGCCAAGGTGCTGAGCGATCTGCGTAACTGCGGCGTTCAGGACATCTTGCTCGCAGTCGTGGACTGCCTCATGGGTTTCCCCCTGTCCATCGAGGCGTTCGTCGGGCAAACGCGCCACTGGCGCCTTTGCTGATCCTCCTCACTCCCCCAGACCCAAGTCCAGATCTGTATTGTCCATCTGCTGCGGCATCCAATGATGCTTTGCCAGCTTTAAGGCCCGCAAGGCTGTCACAGCTGCTCTGAATGCAGTCTATTCGGCTATTGATGCCGCGGCGGCCGAAGCCGCGCTAACTGAACTTGAAGCGAGCGATCTGTCAAAGCGCTAACCGGCCATAGCGCCGGGCTGGCGGCGGGTCTGGAACGAACTCATTCCGTTCTTGGATTTTCCACCCGAGGTGCGCAGGCTGATTTACACGACCAATGCCATCGAAGCGCTGAACTCGGAAATCCGCCGCGCGGTCCGAACCCGCGGCTATTTCCCCAGCGATGAGACGGCGGCCAAGTTGATCTATCTGGCGCTGAACACGACCTCAGCGGAGTGGACGCGGTCAGTGTGTGAATGGCATGCGGTGAAAAGCCCGCTCGCCATCATATTCGAGGAACGCTTCCCATTGGCGAAATAAAAGGCGCGAGGCCATTGCCATTCGGCGCAGCGGCGCCCGCGCACGCATTGTATTCAAGTTTACCCACGACCGCATGCTGGAAGCTATAAATTGCTGCCCGCGCGGGGCTGTCGGCCATCCTGCCGCCCCTAGTCTTCCCGTTCCATGCCTTCCCCCGGCGGGCGGCGCGCAAGGTGCCGCTCTCGAACCCGAGCCGCACAGGAGCCACGTATGAACTGGTCTGCGATGTTATTTCGGGGGTGGAACGGCACCGTTCGCACCGCGATCACAGGCACGCTTTCCTCGTGGTGTCGCAGCGCGCTTCAGGTAACCGCACGCTGGCAAAGTTGATTGCGTCAGATCTAGTGGTAACGGTCGCCTTCGGGTCCACGCTTTCGTCAATGCTGGCAAGCGCAGATGTGGCGCTGGCCGAAGGTGCCGTGGCGCTGATACTGATGATCGCGCTGCGATACGGGATGGTGGAATTTACGGCGCGATCGTGCCGCTTTGCCCGGGCCGAGCGAAGCGAACCAAGTTTGCGGCTGCGCGATGGGGCGCAACTTCCCTACGCCATGCGCCGTGCCTCTGTCACGCGAGAGACGCTGGAGGTGGTGGTTCGCAGCGCAAGAAGCCGGCAGCAGGACGATATGTCGGCCGTGATCCTGGAATCGGATGGATCATTTTCGGCTATAGGTGGCGAGGCGGCCCGTACCGGAACCTGATCCCGGCGCGGGCGCAGCGCTATAGCTTCCAGGCCAGGCTTTCATAGGGAACAAGCCGCAGAAAACGCGGAATTTCACCGCGCGGCGTGTGCGAGCAGACAAGGCAGTCCGCCTGCCCTGCCAGTTCCGGCGGCAGCTCACGCTCACGGTCCTGCGCGGTGAAGTTGGCGATGACGAACAGCCGTTCGTCCCCCAGCCGACGTTCGAAGGCGATGATGTCGGGATCATCCTGCATCAGCTGCACCGTGTGGCCAAAGGTCACCAGATCGCTTTCCTTGCGCAGTGCGATCAGCCGCCGGTAATGGGCGAAAACGCTGTCGCTATGCACCATGTCTTGTTCGACGTTCACCTCGCCGAAATTCGGGTTGGCCTGTATCCAAGGCGTGCCTGTGGTGAACCCGCCGTGGGGCGCCGCGTTCCACTGCATTGGCGTGCGGGAATGGTCACGGCTGTTGCGGTTGGCCCCGGCAAGGAACGCCTCGGGGGAAACGCCCTGCGCGATCTGTTCTTCGAAATGGTTCAGCGTCTCTAGGTCGCGGTACTGGTCGATGCGTTCGAATCGCGCATTGGTCATGCCGATTTCCTCGCCCTGATAGACAAAGGGCGTGCCCTTGAGCAGGTGCAGCACCGTGGCCAGCGTCTTGGCGGCAGGGCGGCGGTGGGCACGGTCATCGGCATAGAACGACACCTGCCGCGGCAGGTCGTGGTTGGACAGGAACAGCGCGTGCCAGCCATCCTCGCGCGTCAGGTCCTGCCAGGAAAACAGCGCGCGCTTGAATGCCACGAGGTCGAACGGCTTGGGCGCGAACTTGCCCAGCTCGGGGTGCCAACCCTCGCGGATGTGGGAAAATTCGAACACCATGTCCAATTCATCCCGATCACGCCCGCAGTAGAGCAGGCCGGTTTCGATAGATACCGACCAGCTTTCGCCGATGGTCAGCACATCGCGCCCGGCCAGCACCTCGCGATGCATTTCCTGCAAGAATGGGTGAAGGTCGGGGCCTTCCTCGTAGACGCGGGCATCGACATCCTTGCCGATCAGGCTGATCACATCCATCCGAAAGCCCGCGATACCCCGGTCGAGCCACCAGCGCATCATGTCGTAGATCTCGGCCCGCAGGGCGGGATTCTGCCAGTTCAGATCGGGCTGGGCGGGGCTGAAGAAGTGGAAATAATACTGCCCCACCTCTTCGCAATAGGTCCACGCCGGACCACCAAAGGCGGCGCGCGCATCATCGGGCGGCCCGCCATCAGGGGCGGGATCGCGCCAGATGTAATAATCGTGCTGGGCGCAGTCGCGCGAGGCGCGCGCCGCTTGGAACCAGTGATGCAGCGACGACGAGTGGTTCACCACCAGATCCATCACGATGCCGATGCCGCGCTCGCGCGCTTCGGCAATCAGGTGGTCCATGTCATCCAGCGTGCCGAATTCCGGGGCAATGTTGCGGTAATCCGCGATGTCATAGCCGTTGTCGATCATCGGAGAGGCATAGACCGGCGACAACCAGATGAAGCCGATGCCAAGGTCGGACAGGTGCCCCAGCTTGGAGGTGATGCCGGGAATGTCTCCCATGCCGTCGCCGTTGCTGTCGGCAAAGCTGCGCGGATAGACTTGGTAGCCAGTGGCGCGGTGCCACCAGCGTTCGGTACGTTCGGACGCCGCATTGGGGGCCGCGTGCGGAGGGGGGGCATGAGCGGTCATGTCTGCTCCTGTGTTTTGGGGTTTGTCAGGACGGTCAGCACAGCGCGATCACGGCCAGTGGGCCGAGTGTCAGGCTATCCTGATCGAGCGCTACTTCGCCGCGCGAGAACTGCGTTTGCAGGGACGATCTGGGCAGCGTCAGCTCGGTCGGCTTCAGGGCGAAGTTCACCGCACAGATCAGGCTGTCGCCCGCCTTTTCTCGTTCAAAAGCGATGACCTTGCTGGGCACGTCTTCGAAGATGTGCTCGGACGCGGTTCTGAGCATGGGCATCGTGCGGCGCCAGCGCATCAGCTTGCGAGTGAATTGCAGCACCGAGTCGGGGTCCTGTTCCTGCACATCGATGGCGCTGTCGCGGTGGTCATGCGGCACCTTGAGCCAAGGTGTTTCAGAATCGGAGAACCCGCAGTTGAGCGCTTCTCGGGTCCAGGGCAGAGGACAGCGCACACCGTCGCGGCCCTCGAAATCGGGCCAAAGCGCCTTGGCCCACGGGTCCTGCAGTTCCTCGAACGGGATGTGGGGCTGTTGCAGGCCTAACTCTTCCCCCTGAAATAGGATCGCGCCGCCCATCAGCGTGGTTTGTAGGAAAAGCAATAGCTTGGCGGCATCTGGCGCGCACCCGGCGGCACAGGCTTTGGGCATCAGGTTGGACACCGAACGCGGGGAGTCGTGGTTGGTGAACACGTTCAGGCTGGACCCCGGCATCAAGTAGCGCGACCGCAGGTGCAGCATCGAGGTCCAATCGCGCAGCGTGTCGGCGCGGTTGATGAGGTCGAAGTCATAAACCGCGTGCAGCCGGTCGTTGTCGACGGTGTATTTCGGCGCAAGGCGCGAGCTGTCCACATCGGCCAGCTCGCCGATCAGCACGCGCGGCGGGTCGTATTCATTGGCCACGCGGCGCAGCTGGTGCAGGATCGGGATCGCTTCGGGGACGTCACGGTCAAACAGGTGTATCTGCTGCTTGAACGGGTTGTTGGGGCCTCCCCCGACCGACGGGTTTTCCGTCGCGCGGGCGGGGGGGTTGGATCGCAGCTCACTGTCGTGGCTCAGGCACTGAATGGCATCAAGGCGGAACCCGTCCAGCCCCATGTCCAGCCAGAACCGCATGTTGTCCAGCACCTCGGCCATCACCTGCTGGTTGCGCAGGTTCAGCGCAGGCTGGCTAGCCAGAAAGGGGCGATAGCAATATTGCGCCCGCTGCGGCACCCAGCGCCACGCCCGCCCGCCGAACGAGCTGATCCAGTTGTTGGGCGGCCCGCCGTCGGGCGCCGGGTCGGCCCAGACGTACCAGTCGGCCCTGTCATTGTCGCGCGAGGCGGCGCTTTCCTTGAACCACGGGTGTTCGTCGGACGTGTGCCCGGCGATGAAATCGAACATGATCTTCAGATCGAGGTCATGCGCCGCGTCGATCAGTTCCTGCACATGTTCGACCTTGCCAAAAGGCGGATGGACGCCACGAAAGTCGCTGACATCATAACCATTGTCTTGTTGCGGCGAGGGGTAGAACGGCGTCAGCCACAGCCCATCGACCCCAAGATCGCGGATATACGGCAGCTTTTCGGTAATGCCGCGGATATCTCCGTAACCATTTCCCGAACTGTCATTGAACGAATGCGTGTAGACTTCGTAGAACACCGCGCCGCGCCACCATTCAGGAGGCTCGGGCACAGTGCCCCGATGGGTAATGGCATAAACGAGTTCTGCGTCTCTTTCAGTGACGGACATGGGCAGCTTCCTGTCGTTGATTGTTTCGCTCGCGCAGTGGCGAAATTAACCTGCGGGTCCGGTCATGCCTGCGTTGGCAGTTCCGCTGGGCCCCTTGCGAAGGGGGCGATTGCTGCATCGCTGTCGATTACAGATTTGACGATTGACGGCGAACCTGACTTGCATCTGCCGGTGTGCGTTTGTTTGCCCACTGGAGGCGCAAGTCGGCTAAGTCGTACTGCACGATGCCGCTATTGAGCCGAGATGCTGCTAACGGGGTGAACAGTGGCCTTGAACAGACCCAGCCGGCAGTCGCAAAGCGGATCGGCATGCCTGTCGCAGGATTTGTTGAACAAGTGGGGACTCCTTTAAATCGGACTGCTCGGCGGCGCACGCCCTGGACGTAGCGAGCGGGTACGGCGTTGACCAACAAGCGCCTGTTGACGACAAACCCTTACTGGGCTCGGCTGGTTCCGAAACAGGCGGTCACCGCGCGGGGCGCCTTTGCCGCCCTGTCAGTCTGCGCCACCTGAGAAACAAGCGGCGCTGCGGCGCAGGATCCAAATCTGCCTGCTTTCGAACGCGCGGATGCCGCGAAGGACGGGGCTGTCCGTGCAGGTGCTCGCGTGCGAGACCGCTCGAAAGACGTCGCCGCCCAGCTTTCTGAAGCCGCCGAGCGCATGAGCGCCGAAGTACGCGAAGGCGATAGTACCGGCGGCCTGCAGCCTGCCGGGCACCTGGTTCGAGGACGCGTCAGAGCGCGTCGCCGATGCCGCCCATGCCAAGGCCGTGAAGGAAGATTTCGGCCCACGCAGCTGATCTCGCGCCCCCTGTTCGCACAAGACACCCGCAGATCTGCAGCGGGCCCGCGTGAGCGGCATCATCGTTGTGATCGTGATCGGCGCTGCGTTCACACTTGGCCTTGTCCTGCTGCTTGCCGCGTGATGACCGCACCGATGCCTGCCGCCCGACGCCCCCATCGGTGCCGTCATCAGCGCGGCCATCCCCGGCGATCGGTTTGAACCGCAGTGTTCCTCTTCGCACTCATCGGGAGGGTCTGAATGTGCGGTGTGCTGTCCACGCGGTTCAATTTGAGGAAGAGTGCAGGCAGATGCCCCGCTTGAACTCTGCATTTCCAAGCTGTGCGCGGGCCTGAATTCTGGATGGCGTTATGCCAGTTTCCCTTTGGCCAGCGGCGATGTCGGGCACCCTGCATCAGCGCTCCATTTCGCGTGGCGCAGGGAACGTTATAGCTCGCCCATAAGTTGACGCAGGGAACTATCCGCAGTGAGGGGATCGTACGTGTTGACGTTCAAGAACATCGCTTCGCAGCCGGAACAGGCTGGCAGTGGCCGTGAAGGCAGACCCGGCGAAAGGCCCGAAGACAGGCTGACGGCAGCGTCGGTGCGACCGGCTGCCGCTGGCCTCGAAGATTGCGGCCCACATGAGCTCGCACGGCGACTGCGCGATGCTGCCGCGATTGATCTGTCGCTGGGCCGGCTGCTGGAAGGTCATGCAAATGCGCTGCGCCTTGTCATGACCTATGGCGATGATGCAGACCGCGCCGCGCTGCGATCCGATCTGAAAGCGGGTAACATCTTTGGGGTATGGGGCGCTGATGCCACACCTCCGGTCGGTACCGACGGCGAGCGTCTGAGCGGGGCGAAACGCTTTGCGTCGGGGCTTGGCATCGTGGATCAGGCCATCGTTACGACCGGCAGTGGCGCTGAGCAGCAGCTTTACCTCGTAGATGCAACCGATCCCGAACGCCATGACCCTGGCTGTTGGGATATGAGCGGTATGCAGGCGTCGCGCTCGGGCCGGTTCGATTGCAGCGATCTTGCCGCACGTCCAATCGGCCCACCCGGATGCTACACCACCGAGCCGCACTTTGTCGGGGGCACCTGGCGGATCGCGGCGGTGGCGGTGGGCGGGATCACGGGCTTGCTGGATCGCGCCGCCACGCAGCTGCGGGCGCGCAACCACCTGCAGGCCGATGCCCATCTGTTGCGGCTTTCCCCGATAGCCCTGCGAGTCACCGCCGCCTGGGCAGCGACCCTGCGGGCAGGACGCTACGCTCAGGGGGCATCGGGCGCCGCCGCCCCCGAAAAAGCCGCCGTGCTGTCAGTATCGACGCGGCTGCTGACCGAGGAGCTGGGGCAGGATTGCATCGCGGCGGTGGAACGATCGGTGGGCTTGTCGATGTTTGCCTCCGATGACGATACCGGGCGCCACGCACGCGACCTAGCCTGCTACCTGCGGCAAGCGGCACGCGATGCGTTTCTGATGCAGGTGGGCCGGGTGATGCTGGGCCGCCCCGGCGGAATGGCGGAGTGGCTCGATGATTGCGACTGACACGCCCCCCCTCGCCCGCCCGGTCACCGCATCGTACCTGTGCGGGCCCTACCCCATCGTCGTCCTGGCGCCCCACCCGGATGATGAATCGCTTGGCTGCGGCGGCTTGCTGGCCAATGCCTTTGCTGGCCACGGTGCGCATGTCGTGCTGATGACCGACGGCGCTGCGTCGCATCCCGGCTCGCGCGGCTGGCCCGCGCGGCAGCGGACAGACGTCCGGGCGCGGGAACTCGACGCCGCGATCCGCGAGCTGGGCGGTACTGCAGAGGATGTCACCCGCCTTGGTTTGCCTGACGCGGGCATGGCGGACCCGTCCGTCCCGGTGTTCTCCATCGCCCGCAGCATCGCCGCGCTTATGTCCCGGCTGGGCGCGCGCTGTCTGTTCGCCACAGCCCCCACGGACCCGCATTGCGACCACGAAGTTACCGCAGAGATCGCGCGCCTCGCGGCCCGGGTGACGGGCGCTCGGCTGATGTTCTACCCGGTCTGGTCGCGCTGGAAACAGCCTGATTTCCGCACAGAGCTGGCGGGCATGAGCGAATACCGGCTGGACACCTCTGCAGTGCGCGAACGCAAGGCCCGCGCCATCGCAGCGCACCAGAGCCAGCTCGGTAAGGTCTTTACCGATGACGATCGAGGCTTCGTGCTCGACCCCGACTTCGTGCGCCTGTTCGTCGAAACCGACGAGATCTTCTTCGAGGAACACGCCACATGAGCGCAGTGCATCTCGATCACCTCGAAACGCTTTATGCCAACGGAGACGACCCCTGGGGCTTTCGGACGAGCGCCTACGAACAGGCCAAGTTCCGCGCCACGCGTGCCGCCCTTGGCCGGCCAGCCTATAGCTCCACGCTGGAATTGGGGTGCGGCAACGGAGAGTTGGCGCGCCACATCGCGCCGATCTGCGGACAGTATACTGGCGTCGATGCGGTCGAGACGGCCCTGCAGGCGGCGCGACGCGCCGTCCCGGGCGGGCACTTCGTGCAGCTGTTCCTGCCCGCGCCGTTGCCGGGCGGGCCGCATGACCTGATCATCCTGTCCGAGATCCTCTATTTCCTGGATCCGGACGGCATCCGCGCGCTTGCCGCGCAGATCGACGGGCGATGGCCCGGGGCGGAACTGCTCTGCGTCATATGGCTTGGGCACAGCGGCAACCCGCTGCAGGGGCGCGACGCGCTGGACCTGTTCCGCGGCGCAACCTCCCGCGCTTGGCACCGCGCGGGGGGCGGCGCCCGCTACCGCATCGACCGCGCCGAGGGCAGAGCATGACGCAGCACTCCCTGACGGCAGTCGACCCCGGTGCCTTCGCCGCATCCGGCACCGTGATCGTGATCCCTGCCCGCAATGAACAGGTCTATATCGCCGATTGCCTCGACAGCCTGTTCGCGCAAGCCACCCCGCGCCGCGCCGGTATCGTGATATGCGTCAACAACACCACGGATGACACCGCCGCCATCGCTCTGGATCGCGCCCGGTCCAGGCGCTGGCCCCTGATCGTAATCCAAGCAGATCTCGCCAAGGGCGGTGTCGGACAGGCGCGGCGCCTTGGTCATCGCGTAGCGCTGCGTGCTGCGCCGCATGCGTCGGTCCTTCTGTCGACCGATGCCGATTGCCGGCCCGCCCCTCGATGGCAGGCCGAGATGGAAATGACCTTGCGCCGCGCGCCCGCCGTTCTGGGGCGCATCGAGGTTGCCGCACAGGAGCTGGCCGGTTTTCCCGGGCAGTTCCTGCGCCGTCAGCATATCGAAAACGACTTTGCTGAACTCGCCATGGAGTTTGAACGCCTGATGGACCCCGCCGGCCCGAACGGGATCGGGTTGAACACCGCTGGTGGCGCCAACCTTGGCTTTCGCCGGGCCACCTATCTACATGTGGGGGGCTACCGCGCGATGCCATCGGGCGAAGATCGCGACATCATCGCCCGCGTAAGGCAGGCGGGGCTACGCCCGATACGGGCGGATCGGGCCGTCGTGGTGGCGTCGATGCGGCTGATCGGCCGCGCGCCGGGCGGTATGGCGGATCAGATCCTGGCGCGGTCCGGCTGTGGCGATAGCAGCGTCGATAGCGCCCTCGTCCCGTTCGAGGCGATGGTGGCGCAACACCTCGGCCGACAAACCCCGTCCCTACCGATGACCCTGTCGCGCGCCATGCAGGATCTTCCGCTGTTGCGCGATTGCGTGGAAGGTCTGCGCGGGCTTTCCTGCATCCACAGCCGCCGCCGACACCTAGCGGCGCTGCTGCAGAACCCTCTAGAGATGGAAAGCGGCTGCGGGACTGAAGATGCCGACGACAGTTGGAACTGAGAACACCACCGCCGAACTTGCGAGGAACCTGATGGTTCTGGCGTAGGATGCCATGGCCGCCGATGAAACGCCCATCGAGCGGCTCGACGACGCCGGGTATCGCGCGCAGGCTGACGGAGTTTGCATGGTCACCGGCCCTTACAGCGATCATGTCACAGCCCCTCAACACCCGTTCAGCTGCCGACCGGGCGCAGAAGCGCCTGCGAGCCGGCCGACCGTCTAACGGATTGATGGGTTTCAGGCCATCGACCAAGAATCTTGTGATGAGGTTCGCCGATGTCTCGACAAGCATGCGCAGCTACGCCCGCGACAGAGCACGACGGCAAGACGCGACCGGGTGCAGGTGTGGTCGCGTGAAATCGCGGGGCGGCGGGAACAAGATCCGTCGCGGGTACGTTCCGTTCCAGAACCGCCCGGATACAACCCTTGCGACACTTAGACCTTCCGGGCGCCTCATTTCCCGACGCTCCAGCCGATCCGAAGGATAGCTCACATGACAGACAACAAGGCGCTTTACCCCACCACTGCGGACACCCAGCAAGGAACCGAGATCGCAGACCATCCGGTCGAGGTCGGACATGGCGGGGAATGGCATCAACGAGACCCCGATGCACCGCGCATGACGACCGCGCAAGGCACCCCGGTATCGGACGATCAGAACACCCTGACGGGGGGCGAACGCGGACCGTCGCTGCTTGAAGACTTTCATTTCCGCGAAAAGATCTTTCATTTCGACCACGAACGCATTCCCGAACGCGTTGTCCACGCCCGCGGCTATGGCGCGCACGGCTATTTCGAATGCACCGATGCCATCCCCGAACTGACCTCGGCCAACCCGTTCCAGGAAGCGGGCAAGCGCACCCCCGCCTTCGTGCGGTTTTCCACCGTGGCGGGCAACAAAGGCTCGTTCGATCTGGCGCGCGACGTGCGTGGCTTTGCGGTGAAGATGTACACCGAAGACGGCAACTGGGACTTGGTCGGCAACAACATCCCGGTGTTCTTCATTCAGGATGCGATGAAGTTCCCCGATCTGATCCACTCGGTGAAGGAAGCCCCCGACCGCGCCTTCCCGCAGGCACAATCGGCGCATGACAACTTTTGGGATTTCATCTCGCTCATGCCCGAATCCATGCACATGATGCAGTGGGTCATGTCCGACCGTGCCATCCCCCGCTCGTTCCGTTTTATGGAAGGGTTCGGCGTTCATACGTTCCGTTTCGTGAACGCCGAAGGCAAGAGCCATTACGTGAAATTCCACTGGAAGCCCAAGCTGGGCCTGCAATCGGTGGTCTGGGATGAGGCCGTCAAGATCAACGGTGCCGATCCTGATTTCCACCGCCGCGATCTGTGGGATGCGATTCAGAGCGGCGATTTCCCCGAATGGGAACTCGGTCTGCAGATCTTTGACGACGAATTCGCCGATAAGTTCGATTTCGACGTGCTGGATGCCACCAAGATCATCCCCGAAGAAGACCTGCCCATCCGCGTCGTCGGCCGCCTTGTGCTGGACCGTACCGTCGACAATTTCTTTGCCGAAACCGAACAGGTGGCGTTCTGCACGCAGAACATCATTCCCGGCATCGATTTCACCAATGACCCGCTGTTGCAGGGGCGTAACTTTTCGTACCTCGACACCCAGACCAAGCGTCTGGGCGGGCCGAACTTTACCCATATCCCGATCAACGCGCCACGCTGCCCGTTCCACCATTTCCAGCAGGATGGGCATATGGCGATGCACAACCTCACCGGGCGTGCCAACTATGAACCCAACAGCTGGGCGCAGGGCGGCCCGCGTGCCGATCCCAAGGCCGGGTTCAAGAGTTACCCCGCCGAAACCTCCGGCCCCAAGCGCCGCCTACGCCCCGAAAGCTTTGCGGACCACTACAGTCAGGCGCGTCAGTTCTACATCTCGCAGACGCCGGTGGAACAGGATCACATCGCCAACGGCTTCGCGTTCGAGCTGTCCAAATGCGTGGTGGCCGACATCCGCAACCGCATCCTGTCGCACCTGCAACTGGTCGACGAGGGGCTTGCCGCCAAGGTCGCCGATGCGCTTGGCCACGATCTGCCCGCGCCTGCCACTCCGGCGCTTGCTCCGGTCGATCTGAGGGTGTCGGACAAGCTGTCGATCCTCAAGAACGGGCCGGACAGCTTCAAGGGTCGCAAGATGGGCATTCTGGTCAGCGACGGTATGGACAAAGCGATCTTTGATGCGCTCGTCGATGCTGTGAAAGCCGAAGGTGGTATGGTCGAGATCGTCGCGCCCAAGGTCGGTGGCGTCACCGCATCCAACGGCGAGGTGGTCGAAGCGAACCAGAAGGTCGATGGCGGGCCCTCCGTGCTTTATGACGCGGTCGCGCTTGTGCTGAGCAAAGAAGGCGCCGAAAAGCTGGGCAAGATGCTTCCGGGCAAGGATTTCGTGTCCAACGCCCACGGGCATTGCAAGTTCATGGCGATGACTGCCGACGCCGCGCCGCTGATGAAGGCCGCCGGCCTTACCGACCCCGATGGCGGGATGATGACCCTGAAGTCGCCCAGCGATGCGCCCGCCTTCGTAAAGGCCTGCCGCGCGGTGCGCTTCTGGGATCGCGCCGCCTGATCCCCATCCGATGAACATCGCTTCGGCCCCGCGCGATCGCGGGGCCGGGCCTATCGCGACGCCCCTTCGGCGCGCACCCCCCCCCTGAAAGGTTTCCCGATGATCGATCTTGCGTTCTCGACCGCGCTGCAATGGCAGCGGTGGGCATTTGGTGCGACGCAGATAATGCTGTCTTCCGCCACCGTCATACAGATCCGCATGATGCAGATGTCCCTCGGCACCATGCACCCCGAGGAAGCCACACGCATGGTATTCGAAAAGTGCTCCGCTCTGGCCAAGGCGACCGAACTGACGAACCGTGCCCTTGCCGCCAACAAGGGTCCCGCTGCGGCAGCGCTGGCCGGGCTCGCGCCCTACAGTCAGGCAACCCGGGCCAACGCGCAGCGCCTGTCGCGCCGATCGCGCGCGAGATGATGCTGCGCCGCGATCAGATGACTTCATTGCTGTGGTGCTGTAGCGGGCGCCCTCCGGTCCTTAGCGACGCCCCTCGCCCGTCAGGGCCAGATCGCCAAGCCCTGCGCATGGCAGACGGCTATGGAACGTCGGGTTTGGACCGGACCCTTGCGCCGCCCTCCGTGCCGTTCAGGCCTTGGTGAGCGACGCAGTCCCCCGACTAGAACCGCAACTGCGGGGGGCTATTCTGGCTCACACATCGCCATAGGCGGTTGGCTGATCGCGCCGGTGTCCCTCGCCTACACCCTCGGAAGACCAAGGCAATCCTATCGCCCAAATCGTCGGCGCAACCCAAGCGCAGGTCGCGCGGCGATATCACCAAAGCGATCATCCTGATCCGCCTGTGCAACGATCCGAGGGCCGGTGTTTGGGCAGATTGGATACCTCGGGCAGGGCGTCAGGTGCTGCCCAGAACTCGCACCCGAACCGCAAAGGAGACGCGCATGAACTGGTCTGAAATGTTCTTCCAAGGGTGGAACGACATCGTTCGCACGCTGATCGTAGGCGCGCTGGCCTACGCCTTCCTTGTGGTGTCGCTGCGCGTTTCGGGTAAGCGCACGCTTGCCAAGCTGAACGCGTTCGACCTTGTCGTGACGGTGGCTTTCGGCTCGATCCTCGCGACCATCCTACTGAGCGAGGACGTGGCGCTGGCCGAAGGCGCGACGGCGCTCGGGCTGCTGATCGCGCTGCAATACGGGGTGACAACCTTGTCGGTGCATTCGCGCAGTTTCGCCCGAGCGGTGCGGGCCGAACCGACATTGCTGCTGCGCGATGGCGCGTCGTTGCCGAACGCCATGCGCCGCGCCCGCGTGACCCATGAAGAGTTGGAAGCCGTGGTGCGCACCGAAGGCGGCCAGAACCTCGAGAATGTCTCAGCCGTAATTCTGGAGACGGACGGCTCGTTCTCGGTGATCGGCGCGGGATCGGCGGACGTGCAGGTGGCATGCTCAGGAACCTGATCCCGGCGGGGGCGCGGCTCTGTCCGGTCCCCCCGCGCAGAGCCGCGCCCGCGGTGGGGATGGGCATGACGAAACGCCGTTCGTCGCTATCCTACGCTCAGAGTACTTCCCGCATCGCCGCAAGCTGCTGGCTTTGCTATGGCGCGCGCTCAGTGCCTGCATCTCCATCACAGAAACTACTGGGGCCGTGTATCAAAAGCCCTCGGAGTCCCTCGCAGCGATCACCCGGTCCGGAGGGCGGATAAATTGTAGAACCGCTCCTTGCTCCACAGATGCACCATGTTCGCGTTCAGCCCGTGGCGCCGGGCGATGGCCGCGATTGATGGCGCTGCCAGCGCTTCGGCAACCACCTGACGCTTGAAAGCGAGCGTGTCGTTCCGCGACCCCTTCTTCCTGCCCATGTTTTGGCGCGTATCAAACTCCAGCGGGCACTGGATTGCCCCGTCGCCTGCCTCCATGTTGTTTGCGGCATCCAGAAGCACGCAGCCAAACAGGTCGGGGTCACGGACACGGGGTAAGGTGGGGTCGCCTGTGGTTTCGGTGAACGGCATGTTTTGCTGTCCAACCTGGCCGCGTTCGCTTAAGGGCGTCAACTGCGCGTCAGACAGCATTTGCATGGGGAAAACCTGAACCGAAGCCCAAAAACCGACACGGGCGCTGTCCGGTATCAATGCGCGCCAGATATCGCAGGATGCCGCAACATCCGCAGTTGACTCAGAGCATGATTTGATTGCTAACCTTTAGGTTGACTGTAAACATATTGAATCCTCATAGGGAGTATCCTGATCGCAGGCTTGTACCGTTGCAGGCCCTGCCTTGGCGCCCGCGATCCGACCGACGCTTTGGTTCGAACCATCCGCCCGGCCGGGCCAGCGCGTTCCTGAGAGGTGATAGCCACATGCTCAGCCCGACCGATTTTTCACCCCATGCCGACCGGAAACGCCATCGCGCCCGCCGCGTCGCCGAGAAGGACGCGCTGAGGCGCCAAAGCTTCAGACCCTCGCAGCGTCTGTCGTTTTCCGCGATGGCGCGCGATCCGTTCTATCGGGGCATTGCCGCCGGGTGCTGCCCCGCCACGCTGGCCGCGAACATCAGGGATCTGGGTTTCAGCCTTGCTGCCGATGTGGCCGCGTGCGGAACCCCCGCCGCGCTTCGGGCGCGCCTTGCGGATCGGGCGCAACCCGATGATGCCAGCCTCAGCCGCCTTCTGACGCAAGCGCGGCGCGAGGCGCTTCGGGCATGGCGACTGTCACGCCACGCGCTGGCGGTGAACGATCCGATGGGCCGCGCGCTGCTTCATACTCCCGCGCCCCTGTCGCAAGACAGCGCGTCGACACAATCGCTTCCAGCCTATGCCAGCCCCGCCAGTTTGCAATCCTCGCAATCCCCGGCGGCCTACCTGTGCCACTTGTACCGTATCGCCACGGGCGAGGACGCAGAGATCGGCATTCGCTGCCCCGCGTCCAGCCCCTTTGCCATCGCCAAGCGACGACCCGACCTGCACGCGCTGGTGCTGAGCGAAGCCAACCTCAAGACGGAACTGCCGACGCTAGAGCTGGTGAATGAGGTGCTAAGGGCGGATCGGTCTGTGGCAGGACTGGCGGCCGGGTTTCACCCGTTGGCCCTGCCCTACGATCATGCCGCCACGAGGGCACGAACGGCGCTGGCGCAACTGGGGAATACCCGTTTCAACGACATCGCGTCCCGCATCACAAGCCTGCCGACCGATGGCAGCGCAGGGTATGGCTGGGCCAGAGACCGCCCCGGCCTTATGGGCGTGCCGGACGCGGTGATGCCGCTTCTGACCGGCGCGCAGGCGGCCTCGGCGGAGCGTCCGGCCACGCTTCAGGGCCTCTACGGCTGCACCACCCGCGCCGCCGCGTCGGGCACCGATCAGCTGATGCAAAGCCTCGATCAGACGTTCGACGGGCTGACGCAACTTCTGGGGCTCTACAATGTCTCGCGCGAGGGGACGGGCAGCGCGGCGCAGCGCGATTTTGCCACCGCTTTCCTGAACAACGACGCCCCCTTCGCGATCACCTATGCCCAACAGCTCAAATCCGCCACCATGGCGGGCGAGCCCCTGCCCGCCCCCGTCCTGCGCAGCCTGAATATCCTCGCGCGGTTGCAGCGCGGCACAGGCCTTGCATATCACGACCTGAACGCGATCCTTGCGTTGCCCGGGGCGGCGGCGGATGGCGCGGCCACGGGGGCGGATGATCCGGTTGCTCCGGCCCGTACCGTGACGGACGCGGGGGTGCGCCTGCTGGCCAGCTACCCGCTGTATCAAGAGGCTTTTGGCCTGTCTCCGGCCGGGTTCGCGGCGCTGTTCGGCGCGCCCTGCCCCTATTGGCGCACTGATGCGATCCTGCCCGCGCAGGAGGATGGCACCGCGCTGGAACAGGCCGAACGCTCATTCCTGCGCAGCCTGTTTCACGAGGACGCGCCGGCATTGCAGACACTGCTGGATGCCGGAACCACGCCTGTGCTTGATCCAGATCTTGCGCCGCTGATCGCGCGGGGTCTTGGGCTGACCGCGCTTGAGCTGGACCGGCTGGTGGCGGTGCTGGACGCATCCTTCGCGCTGTCGCAGGGGCTGGATGCGCGCGGGCTTGGCGGGCTTTACCGCGTGTCCACGCTGTGCCGGATGCTGGGACGGCCTGTGCTGTCGGGCCTTGCGCTGATTGATCGTCTGCCGGGGGGGCCTGCGGCGCTGTACCTGCGCAATGAGACCGCCGCGCAGACCCTTGCGCTGTGCGATGCGCTCGACTGGTTGGTCGCCCTGTCGCGCTGGATGACCGAGACCGGGCTGACGCCGGATGCGCTTTGCGCCCTGCTGACGCCGCACGCGGCCCCCCTCGGCGATGCCCAGATCGCATGGCTGGGCGCATCGCAGGACGCCTTTGCGCCGATCGCTGCGAAGGCGGGCGTTTTCGCGGGGGCCGAGACATGGCCGGGGCCAGAGGGCGGCGAGACGACGATTGCCGCCGAAACCTGGCATGTCCATTTGGCAAGCACCGCCTCAGGCCCCATTCTGCGTGGCTCCGGCGTATTCTACGACGATGCGGACCGAGCGGGTATCGAGGCGGCGTGCAAGGATTGCCTTATCGCCGCCGGCCTGGATCCCGCCGCATCGGGCATCGCCGAGCCGCTGCGATTGCTGGTCGCGCGGCTGGATGCGCTGCGCAATGCGCAGGCCGAGCTGATCGCCGCGCAGGTCGTCTCGCTCGATCCGGGCCTGAGCGTGGTTGCAGCCGTGTCGCTGATCGGCTGGGCGCAGTCCCGCCCGCTCAGGCTGCTGCATGATCTGCTCGCCGGGCCGGACGATCCCACTTGTCTCCACTGGATGTCCGAACTGACACGGCATATTTCCGCGGCATCGGCGCTGTCGCTGGGCGAGGCCGATCTGTGGCTGGTGGCCGAACATCCCGACTGGCTTGTCGATGCACCGCAGTCGGATAGGCTGGGGCTGGCGCAGCTGTACCATCTGCAACGCTTCGGCACGCTTCAGGTCGGGGTCGCCAGCGACGCCGCGTGGGTCGGCTATCTGGCGCAATCCCAGGACAGCCCGTCCGAGGCGGAGGCGCCGGGTGATCTGCCGGGGGACTGGGTCACTGGCTGCCGGCAGGTGATGGCGCTGATGCTGGGCTGTGCCACCGAAGACGCCGACGTCTATCTGGACGCGCTTCTTGGCCCCGGGCGCGTGGCGCAAAGCGTTGCCGAGATTGACGCGGTCGCACGCCATGTCCGGCTGGCCGACGACCTGGGGCTGAGCGCGGCCGACCTGCTGGCATTGACGCGCGTCAGCGACCCCGGCCTTGAGACCCAGACCAGCCCGCACAGGGGCGACGCATGGCAGGCGGCGGCCAGCGCGGCGCAGGCTAGCCTGTCGCGGCCCGGCGACGAGCAGGGCCTGCAAGCGTTTCAAAACGCGCTGGCCGAGCGGCATCGCGATGCGCTGGTGGCCGATTTCATGCAGAACCGCATCGCCGCCGAGCCGCGGCTGAGCGCCCGCATCACCGATCGCGAGGCGCTTTTCGGCTATCTGTTGCTGGACGTGAACGTCAGCAGCGCCGTGCCGACCAGCCGCATCATAGAGGCGACCGCCGCGCTTCAGCTGTATATCTCGCGCGCGCTCGAAGGGCTGGAACCCGATGTGTCGTTCATCGACCGCCGTGGCAACGACCGTCGCCCCGCGCTGGCCGCCCAGTGGGAGCTGGACCGCGATTACCGCATGTGGGAAGCGAACCAGAAGCTGCAGCTGTACCCGCAGAACTACCTCGAACCCGAATTACGGCAGATCACCTCGCCGGAGTTCGACACGCTGTTGCAGGCAGTCTCGGGCGGTGACATGGGCCCCGACACGGTCGAGGCGGCGGTCAACGCCTACATGAGCGCGCTGGCCGGGCTGTGCGACCTGAGCCTGTGCAGCTTTTTCGCCGACCGCCACACCGACGGCGGTGTGGACGGGATCGAGAACACCACCTATCACGTGCTTGCCAAGGCCAAGTGGGAACCGGGGCGCTTCTTTTATCGCAAGCTGGACGCAGATTTCCGCACCATCGCCGCAATGGAAGAAGGCCCGGAGGACGGCGCGCCATGGCTCAAGGCGATGGATTGGACCTATTGGCAAGAGGTGACGCTGCCGCTGACCTTCGATCTGTTCTCGGAGGTGGCGGTCTGCGTGTTCCGCAACCGGTTCTATTTCTTCTGGATCGAGATCGAGGAGCGCCGCGAACAAAGCGGCGAGGCCCCCCGGTCGATCTGGCGTCTGCACCCTCGCTACATGCGTTGCGATCAGAACGCGCTGGTGGGGCCGATGCTCAAACCCGGGCTTTTCACCCACGGCGACCCGGGCAAAGGCGCTGTGGCAGTATCGCTTGGGGATGCGTTTGAATGGACCGGCGCGCGCCCGGAAATGAAAGGCACCTACCACCCGACGCGCGCGCCGGACAACCTGTACACTTACGGCGTGCTCGACCCCCAGCCGAACGACAGCGCCCCCAGCGGCGAGACGCTGACCGTGAGTTTTGGCATCGACCTGCCCGAACAGACCGCCGAAGCCAGCCCCACGGATGCGGCCAACACCCGCCGCAGCACGTCGCTGCACATACGCTTGTCGCAGGAATGGTCCGACGCGATCCTTGACCTGAACCGGGCCATCGACACCGCCGCCGAAGACAGCGCGCCGGCGGGTTACACGCCGGTTCATCCCCGGCTGGTGTCGGATTTTGCGGTCGTCGCCGACCAGTACAGCCAGACGATCGAACACGAGGTGCCGAACAAGCTGGTCGCGCGCTATGAGTTTTCCCAGCCCTGCCCGATCAAGCTGCACAACGGCTTTGCGCCCGGGCGGGTACGCTCCGTCGCCACCTTTGTGCCCGCCCCGCGCGGCGCCTCCAGCGCGGGATCGGTCAAGGTTCAGTTCGAGATCGGGCAAGGGCTTTACACCCTCACGACGACGGATCCGGATCTGGATGTCCTGCACCTGCTCGAAGAAACCAAGGCCACGCCGGGGTCTGTTGTCTGGACCACGGAATTCAGGAAACACGGGGAACGGGTCGGCGGCTCTGGCTCTGGCGCGACAGAATGGATGCCCGCGCGCTTCGTGCGATCCGATGTGCCGATCCCGGCCCCGGACAGGACCGGCCTACGCACCGCCAGCTTTTCCCATCCGCTGAATGTGCAGGTTTCAACGGGTTTGTCGATGTTCTCGGGCTGGACCGTCGGCGAGGGCGAAACCGGAGAATACGAGATCGAGGCCGTCCTGCGGCGCTATCCCAGCCCGGTAACGCTGCTGGCCGGTTCGCCCGGCGCGGGCGAGACGGTGGCCCCCGAAGAAGCGGAACTGCGCGCCGATCTTTCGGTGGGCACCTTCGTCCTGCGGCCCGCGAACGGGCTGGTCAACATCGGCTGGACCCAGACCGGACAGCACGGCAGCCGCAATTTCATGCATCTTGTCGACCGCCCGGACCGTACCATTGGCGACACCTATGTGTTGGCGAATTCATCCACCGTGCTGGCAGATCTGGCGCGGACCATGCCCCGTCCGGGCGGCTGCGAAACCCTGTTCGAGCTGCGCAACCAAGGCGGAACCGAGGATTACGGCACCTTTTTCCACCAATACGGTGCCACGCTTGGCGCGATCTACGGCGACGACGCCGCGCTAAACCCGGCGCGCCTGCCGACCGAGGCATTCGACTTTGACAGCGCCTATGGGGCCTATGGATGGGAGGTGTTTTATCACCTGCCCGCCGCCATCGCAGCGGGTTATGCCAGCGGCGGGCAATACGATCTTGCGCTGGAATGGCTGCGCCGCATCTTCGATCCGCAGCTCGACCCCGCATGGCGGGTGCAGCCGCTGATCGACGCGCGCGATCCCGGCGGGTTGCACGCCTTTGACACCGGGGCGGTCACCATCGACCCCGACCGCATCGCGCAGGATTACCCGTTTTACTACCAGCAAGCCGCCATCCGCAGCACGCTTGAGGTTCTGATCGATGCCGGAGACGCCGAATACGAACAGGAAACCCGCGACAGCCTGCGCCGGGCCAAGGCGCGCTATGTCGCGGCACGGCAGTTGTTCGACGATACCCTGTCGGACTCGCTGGAAAACGTGGTGAACACTCCGTGGACCGATCCAACCCTCGGCGCTGCGGCCACCACGGAGCAAGACGTCTTCCTGCCGCCCTACAATGCCGAGCTGCGCGCGCTTTACGCCACCATTCAGGACCGGTTGCACAACCTGCGTCACTGGCTGACCCTTGCGGGCGAACCGCTTGACGTGCCGCTTCTGGCGAAACCCGTCGATCCGCGCCAGTTGCAGCGCGCCGCCAAGGCCAGCCTTGCGCTGCGCGGCGGATCGCCGGACGAAGACCCGGAACCTGCCCCGCCCCCTGTCGATTTCATCTATGTTCTCGACTCCGTGCGCAGCTGCCTTGGCAACCTCAAGCTGACCAGCTACCGGCTGCAGGATACCCGCGAAAAGGAAGCGGATGCCCAGATGCGGCAACTGCAAATGGACGCCAGTATCGCCAAGGCAGGGCGCGCGATTGACCTGCATGATTACGTCATCAACGCCGCCGAACGCGATGTGGCGATCAAGGGCGTTCAGGTCGCCGCCGCGACCACCGCGATGGCCGGCCTTGTGGCGCAGATGCTGCTTCGCACCTATGACGTCGTGTCCCGGACCGCCGAGGCCGGTTTTGCCCGGGTCGACGTGGCCCGAACGCATCTGGTGAATGTCGCCAGCAAGATTTCGGCGGCGCTGAAATCCAGCATCCCGGACACGTTCGGCCTGTCGACCGGCGGGCAGAATCTGGAACAGGCGGATGTGGTCGGCTGCATCCACCTGATCAGCTATTTCCTGTACAAGAAAGAGGCGCGGGACAAGACCGCCGCCCTGCGCGTCTCGAAGGGTGAGTTGCTTGAGCTAAGCGCGAAATTCTCGACCCTTGGCTTTGCGCTCACCACCGCAAGCATGGACCTGAGCAAGGCCAAGGCGGTGCTGGACCATCAGCGCGCTGTTGGCGAAGAGCTGGACAAGCAGGAGCTGGCCGCGCAGGCCGTGCGGGACAAATGGGACGAGGTTTTTGGCGGCACACGCGTTTACAGTCCCTTCCGGCAGGATCTGGAACGCCTGTACCAACAGGAATGGGCGGTGGCGCAGGAACGTTGCCGGTTGCTGGTCCGGCTTTACGACGAAGAAACCGATCGCAGCGACGGGGCCAGCTTTATCACCACCTCCAGCATCGGGGGCGAACCTGAAAAGTTCAGCGCGCCGCACCGGCTGGCGCTGGATGTGGAACGGCTTGAAACCGCCTTTATCCAGGCCGCGCTGGACAAGGCCAGCGACACGAGCGAGTTCACCGTTGCCCTGTCCGAAATGCCGTCGCTCGGGCAGCAGACCGCGGCGCTGGACGAGCTTCTGGCGCAGGGCGAAACCTGTTTCCGCCTGACCGACGAGATGGTCGACGTGTTCTATCCCGGCCAGTACGACCGGCGCATTCAAAGCATCGCCGTGCGCTGGCCCAGCCTGTCCGATGCCGGGCTGCGCCCGTATGCGCGTCTGACACAGATTTCAAACACATGTTTCCTGTCGCCGAACCGCGCCGCCGCAGGCGAGGCGCGCATCCGGCGGGACCGATACCCGATGCAAAGCCTGTCGCTGGGGTCATGCGAGGTCGACTCCCGGTTGCTGCAATCGCCGCCGGGGGTGCTGGGCCGGTTCCAGAATACCGGGCTGGATTCGTGCTGGAAGCTGGTGATCCCGACGCTTCAGGCGCTCCACCGGGACCCGAAGGGTCACGGCGCGGGGGCAGGCATGGGCCGCGGCGCGGGTCGGGCGTGGCGCAGCGCGGCCGAGGCTCGCAGCAAAACCCTGCGGGGCGCCCTGACAGAGATCGAATTCACGGTTCGCTTCAGCGGCCGCTGGGCACCATAGGCCCCCCCCGAATGCATCGCCTCGGCGTTCAGACCGCTGATACCAAATGCGAAACCATTGTTGACAAGATGTCACAACAGCCACGTCTCAGAGGCAACTTTCACCGTCCGTGCAAGACATGCTTACAATTTATGACTAGCTTGAGGATGAATTGGGATGAAATCCGCGTCTTCGGGTCTTCCAGGGCGCAAAGTCTGCTATCACCTGCAAACTCCAGCTCTGGCTTTCCTGGGTACGAACGAACGCCCTATCTACTTTGCGTCTGGCAGGAGGACGTTTGCGATGCCCGAAGACAAGCCGCGTTTCGAAGACCGCGTAGCGGAGATCCGCATGCGATTTCTCGAGACCGTTCCGGACCGGCTGAAGGAAATCCGGGAGGCCATTCAGACCCCGGAAAATTCGGACCCCGAAGAAACCCAGCTGCGCAAGGCGCACCGCATGTTGCATGACATGACAGGCAGCGCAGCGATGCTCGAACTCGACGACATCGAGGGCGCATTCCGCCGCGCGCTGCGCATTGCCGAAGTGGCCGATGCCAAGAACACGCCTTTCAACAGCGAAGAGCTTGTCATCATCAATGATGCGCTTGCCGATATTCTGGGCGCGCTAGGTCAAGAGAACGCCAGCGCCCAAAATCAGAACCAGGACTGAGATTTCATGACCCTTGCCAGACTCCTCATCGGCGTACTTGCCTTTGCGCCGGGCGTCGCCTCTGCCCAAAGCACAGACCAAGAGCAGCCCGCCGCCGTGGCCGATGCCACTGCCGCGTCGATCACCCGCACCACGACGCTTGCGGATCTTGGATTTGGCGACGGTCTGACGTTCCGGCAGCTGTCCGGGCAAAGCACCGTGTTCGTTCCCGTGCCGGACACCGCTCCGCTGCGCGGCGGGACGATCACGCTGGATCTGAAGCATGGTGCAACCGTGCCCGTGGACCGCTATCTGCAAATTTCGGTCGGCGCCCGGGTGGTGTCGACGCAATCCCTTGGAAACCGCGAAGAGACCCTGAGCATTCCGGTGCCCTTTGGCCCTGCGGACGTGGCGAACGGGTTTCTTGCGGTCAGCCTGTCGTATTCGGGGGCTTTTTCGGATCGGGTGTGCATCGACGAACGCGCCTCGGGTGATTTCTTGCAAATCTCGCCCGCGTCTTCGATCACACTTGAACTGGACGCGGACGGCATCAACTCTCCGGCGTTGTTCGCGGGCTTCCGTCCGGGAAACATGCGCATCGCACTGCCGGATCAATCGTCGCTGGGCGGGCTGGCCGCTGCCACCCGCGCGGCTGCGCTGTTCGGCGGCGAGACCGGCAGCGTCCGGTTCGGCACGGATGCAGGCCCGAGCGGGCAGGACTGGACCGAGGGCGCCGTGCAGCTGGACATCGCGACCTCGGGCGTGCAAAGCGAAATGCAGGTGCTGACCGACGCCCGCTTCCCCCACCTGACGGTGCGTGGCACCGATCCGCAGCTGGGCCTTTGGCAGCTTGCATCGAACTGGGCCGCGCTGGCCGGGGGCGACAGCGCCATCACCACGGCGGTGTCGCCGAACAACCCGACCAATGATGTTCTTGCGCTGTCGTCGCTGAACGCCGACCTGACGCCGCGTCTGGTGGTCTCTACTCAGGATGTGCTGATCCCGTTTGAATCCGCAGATCTGCCGGCGGGCAAGACCGTGGCATCGGTCGATCTGATGATGGCGGCGGCGCTTGACGCCGAAGGGCGCGGCGCGACCGCGTCGGTCTATCTGAACGAAACGCTGCTGGGAAACCGGCCGCTGCCCAACGGCGTCCCCGAACGGCTGACCTTCAACGTGCCGCGCGGGCTGATCGGGCGCGACAACCTGCTGCGCGTGTCGATCCAGCGGCAGCCCTCGGGCGGGGAATGCCGGTTCAAGCCGCAGGGCTACCCGGCGCAGATCCTGCCCGGCAGCACGCTGCGTCTGGCCGATGCCGATGACGGCGACGACCACTTCTTCACCCTTCGTCAGGATTTCGGCGAGGGCGTGCAACTGGTGCTGGACCCCGATCTTGACCTTGCAAGTGCCCTGCCCTGGATTTCCGGCGTGGCCGGGACCATGATCCCCGACCGCGCGACGATCCTGCCCCGCGCCAGCGTGTCGGCGCTCGAGCCGGGGCTGCCCTTTTTCGTCATCTCGCAATCCAACCCCGGAGACGGCGATCCGGCGATCGATTTCGACAGCGGCCGGGTCGAGATCCGCAACCGCAGCGGCGAATTGATGTTTGCCGGAGACGAACTTGACCGGATCGGCGTCGCCCAGATCGTCACGCGCGGCGATCAGACGGGGCTCTGGCTGCGCCCGGGCGCTGGTCCCGCTCCGGAACCCACGGTGCAACAGCCGCTGGTGCTGAACCGCGGCGATCTGGCATTGCTCGACCAGAAGGGCGTGATCGTCGCCACCGGCACCCGGGTGAACCCGGTGCTGGATGTCGCCTATCCCGACCGCACCAGCCTTGCGCAGATCCTTGCCAAGTACCGGCCCTGGATCGTTGGTGGCGCGTGGCTTTTGCTGACGCTGCTCGTGCTGATCGTCTTCCAGCGCATCTATCGGAACCGGCGCAACGGCACGGCGGGCTGATCCTTCATGCGGCCGGACGCTGAAAGTGAAGCCATCGGGACGCTGCTGCTTGAACGCGGCGCCCTGACGGCGGAACAGCTCGACGAGGCCGAAGAGCTCGCCGAGAAATGGAACCTGTCCTTGGTGCAGGTTCTACTGTCGCGTCGATGGCTGACCACGCACGAGCTGTACGCACAGATCGCCACCTATCACGATCTGCCGCTGGTCGATCTGATGAGCGATCCGCCCGACAACGATCTGGTGCGGCGCCATGATCCGGCGGTGATGAACCAGTTCACCACGATCCCGATCCGCGAAAGCGGCGGAACCGTGACCGTGGCGACCTCGCGCCCCGGTCCGGCCATGCTGTTGCACATCCGCGAAGTTTATGGGCCGAAGACGCAGATCGTCGTGGCCTCGCACCTTCAGATCTCCGCCGCATTGCAACAGGCCTTCCGCGAACAGCATTCGCACGAAGCGGTCTATGCGCTGGCCGAACTTGACCCGGATATGTCGGCGCAGCAGGTGGTGACGCCGCCGCAGGTCATGGTCATCTATATCCTTGTGTCGATCTTCCTGCTGGGCATGGCGTTCGCGCCGGTGACCACGCTGATCACGCTGAACGTCTTCCTGACGATCTTTTACACTGGCAATTTCCTGTTCAAGGGCGTGCTGGTGTGGGTCGGCGGCGCCGCGCAGGAAACCTCATCGCGCGCCATCGCGGCAGAGGCGCAGCTTCTGCGTGACGAGGATCTGCCGGTCTACACTGTGCTTGTGCCGATGTTCCGCGAACCCGAGGTGCTGCCGATCCTTGCGCAGGCGCTGCGGAACCTGAATTATCCGCTGGCCAAGCTAGACATCAAAATCGTGCTGGAAGAAGGTGACCAGGACACCATCGAGGCCGCGCAAAAACTTGATCTTGAAGGCGTTTTCGAGATCGTGCGCGTTCCCGCCTCGCATCCTCAGACCAAGCCCAAGGCCTGCAACTTCGCGCTGCGCTATGCCCACGGCGACCTGCTGGTGATCTTCGATGCCGAAGACAAGCCAGAGCCGGACCAGCTGCGCAAGGTGGTGGCCGCCTTCAACCAGTCCTCGCCCAACACCGCCTGCATCCAATGCCGCCTGAACTACTACAATGCGCGCGAGAACTGGCTGACGCGGATGTTCACGCTGGATTATTCGCTGTGGTTCGACCTGATGCTGCCGGGGCTGGAAAAGATGGGCGTGCCGATCCCTCTGGGTGGAACCTCGAACCACTTCCGCATGGACGTGCTGCGCGACCTGAACGCGTGGGACCCGTTCAACGTGACCGAGGACGCCGATCTGGGCATTCGCCTGACCCAGAAAGGCTACCGCGTCGGGGTGATCGACAGCACCACCTATGAAGAGGCGAACGTATCGATCCCCAACTGGATCCGGCAACGCTCGCGCTGGATCAAGGGGTACATGCAGACCTTCCTCGTGCATTCGCGCCGCCCGCTGCACCTGTGGCGATCGGTCGGGGCGGCGGGGGTGTTCGGCTTCGTGTTCTTCATCGGTGGCACGGTGCTGTCAGGGCTGCTGAACCCGCTGTTCTGGGCGATTTTCGGTGGCTGGATGCTCTTTGGCTCCGACGTGATCGAACCCTACTTCCCTCTGCCCGTGCTGTATCTGTCGCTGATCAACCTGCTGGTGGGCAACGGTCTGCTGATCTACCTGACGATGGTTGCGCCCTTCCGGCGGCGCTGGACCGACCTTGCGCCATGGGGCGTGACGGTGATCGGGTACTGGGTGCTGATGACCGTGGCGGCCTACAAGGCGCTGTGGCAGCTGATCTCGAACCCATTCTACTGGGAAAAGACCCAGCACGGCCTGTCCAAGCACACAGCGAGCGAATTGGCCGACGCCGAAAGTGAAAGCCTTGGACCCGAGCCTGCCGCTACGAAGGAGGCCAGCCTATGACCCGCACCGCCGGATGGCTTGCCGCGGCCGTGCCCTTGTTTGCCGCTTTGCTGCTGTGGCTCGGCTGGACCGAGGCGCACGGGTTCACCTCGTCCGACGTAACCGAGCTTTGGGCCAAGGCCATCGTCCAGATTGCCGGTTCCGAACAGTTCACCGCCTCGGATGCCTTCTATCCGCCGCTGCCCTACGCGCTGACGCTGCTTTTGCAGGCACTTCCCGGCCAGCACGGCGTCCCGGTGCCCTTTGTGCTGTCGGCCTTCGTCGGCACGGCGCTGCTGCTGCTGTGGTTCGCCAACCTATGGCGCGTCGGCAGGTTCTCGTGGGGCAGCAGCGTGGTGATCACGGCCCTTGTTGGGCTCAACCCGTATTTCCTGCGCGCCGTGGCCGACGGGCCAGAAACCATGCTGACCATTCTTGGCGCATGGGTTTTCGCGCGCGGGCTGGTGAACCTGCGCCTGACGGGCAACGCGCCGGACATGATGAAGGTCGCGGTCGGCCTGCTGATTGTCGCGCTGTCGGACAATTACGGGCTGATGATCAGCTTCGGCGCCTTGCCCTTTCTGATCGTCGCCGCGCGCCCAAGCCTGATCGCCACCTCTTCCACCGGCTATCTGTTCGCGATGTTCTACCCGGTGCTGGCGGCCATCGGATCGCTGTTCTTCGTCAGCATGATTTTCAACAGTGCGCTGGTGCCGCAGCTTCTGGAAACGCCGGCCTCGGTATCCGTGTCCGAGCATCTGCTGATCCTGTCCGGCATTGCCCCGCTCGCGATCATCGCCGCCTTGCGCAACATCAAGGTGACGCGCCTGCTGATGCCCATCGTTGCCGCCACGGCCACCGTCGCCGGAGCGTATGTTCTGAACATGTACCTGAACGTCGAAGGCGATCCACTGATCGCCATCGCGCCGATGCTGGGCGTGGCGCTGGTGGGCATGCGGTTCTGGCCGCCGGTGCGGTTGCGTGAACCTGTGGTCATCGCGCTGCTGTGCCTCAGCCTGCTGCAATCCGTGGTGGTCATGCGGCACACCACCGTCGCGGAAACCCGCGACTGGGCGCAGGCGTCGCTTGGGCAGGTGATCGACGTTGCGGCCCCGACACGCGCGGCGGCGGCCTTTGTCAGTGACAAGACCGACATCATGCTGGATGTGGAACGCAATGCCGGAATGGTCGTGGCCCTTGGCGATGTCAGCGGGCTGCTGATGGCCGGACAGCCCACCTATGACTGGGCGCTCGAAGGAGGGCTGCCGCAGGCGCGCTACATTCTGGTTCCCCGCCCCGCAGAGGGCGCGCCGGTGACCGACCGTGTGCTGCGCCGCTTTCCGGAACTGAGCCGCAATCGCCTGTCCGGGTATAACGAGATATACGCCAACAGCCAGTGGCGTGTATTCGAGAAGACAGGGTTTTAGAGGGTTAACAGATGTCACATCGAATCATGTCCGTAGACGATTCCGAGACCGCGCAGGAATATATCCGCGCCGCGCTTCTCGATGTCGGCTACGAAGATGTCGTTTCCTTCCTGAACCCCCTCGACGCGTTCGAGGCCCTGACCTCGGGCAAGGTCAAGGCGGACCTGATCCTCGTGGACGTGATGATGCCGGGCATCGACGGGGTCGAATTCTGCGCCCGCATCCGGGGGATGGACGATTATGTCGACACCCCGATCATCATGCTGACCAGCCGCACGGACATGGACACGCTCAACCACGCCTTTCTGGCCGGGGCCAGCGACTACCTGACCAAGCCGTTCCACCGGATCGAACTGCAAGCGCGGATGCGCAGCTGCCTGCGGCTGAAAGCCGAACTCGACCGGCGCCGCGCCGGATCGGGGCGCCGGCGGACCATAGGGGCCGAAGTCGCCGAGATGACCGAGGTGCTTAACAACAAGGCGGGGTTTCAGGCCGCGCTGCTTGCCATCCCGCCGCGGCTGCATGCCCAGCTGGGGCTGACGGTGTTTCGCATCACCGGCCTGCCGGCCAACGCCGACCGCACGTCTGATGAATCCTCCGCGATCTATCGCAGCATTGCCCGCCTGCTGGGCGCCGTGCCCCTGCCGGCGCGGAATATCTTCTGCCACTGGGACAAGGACCTGTTCTGCCTTGCCAGCCCCGACGCCACCGAAGAATCCCTGCGCGAAACCGCGCAGGCCTTTATCGCCGCCGTCGCGGATGCGCGGATGCATTGCCGCGAAAGCTGGACCAAGCAGCCTCTGGGGCTGAACGCCACGCTGGTGATGCCGCGCGACCAGCCCCCCGCGTCCGGGCTTGGGCAGGCGATCGCCGCCGCCGAACGGCTGGACGAGATGACCGGCGCGGGCATTCAGCTCGTGCCCGCCGCGCAGGGCGGTCTCTGATCGTGTCACGCCCCGATTTCTTCCCCGAGGTAGAACGCGTCGACGGAACCCGCTCGAAAACGAAGTTCCGGCTGCTGACCGCCCTCGTCGCACTGGTGTTCGTCTTCGATCTCGTGCTGCTTGCAGTGGCAGATCATCGCCGATCCGAGGCCCGCGCCCAACAACAGCTGCGGCATTTCGCAGAGCTTTTCGAACAGTCCCTTGACGCCTCTCTGGCGGTCGCCAACCTTGAAATGTGGGCGATGATCGACGACATTTCCTACGTTCCGCTGCGCAACAAGCAGTACATCGAGCAAAGCTACGGTCGCCGGATGCGCCGCGCGATGCTTGAGATCGAACAGATCGACAGCCTCGTCCTGCTGTCTACCGACGGCACGGTGATGTGGTCCACCGCCGAGGGGCTGTTGGGGATGAACCTTGCCGACCGGGCCTATTTTGCCAACGCCATCACCCTGTCGCGCGGCGAGTACACGGTCGGATCGCCCATCATCTCGCGCGCGACCAACCGCCATCTGACCCCGATTGCATGGCCTGTCATCAGCCGGTCGGGCGAGCTTCGCGGTGTCGTCGCGTCGTCGCTTGGCACGGAGTACTTCGGCAAGCTTTTGTCGCTGCAAGATGTCGGCGACGATATGATCGTGCGGCTCGTCACCGCCGATGGGGCGTCCGCCTTTGCCATCGGACCCGAAGAGGCGATCGACACATCACAGCTGATGACCGCCACCCGCCCCCTGCCCGAAGTCGGGCTTCGGATCGAAGTCAGCCGCACCCGCAAGGCGGTCATGCGCACCTTTTGGGAACGGACCATCATCTTTGGCCTCATCACGTCGGCGCTGTCCGTGATCGTGCTGGTGTCGGTCCTTCGGACGCGGGCGCAATCGGTCAAGCTCGCCTCAGCGCTCAAGCAGTCCGAGCTGGACCGGATGAAGATTCAGGCCACCCAACGGGAATTCGACGCCATTTTCGAGAACGTTGGCGATGGCATCGTGGTGTTCGACGACCTTGGCACTTTGCACCGGTCCAACCTTGCCGCGCGCCAGTTCCTCAATGCCAAGGATGACGAATCCGCCGTGAACTGCCTGCGCAACCGGCTTCCTTTGCTGACGGAAATTCCCAAGGAAACGGCGGTTATCCCGCTATCCCTGCCGCAAACCGGCTGTGCCGAAACCCCCCAGACCATGCAGTGCCGGGTGATGAAGCTTCAGCTGTATGGCGCCGAAATCGCCTATTGCGTGCTCGAAGACATCTCTGCCCAAGAACGCCTGAGCGAAACCCGCATGTCCTTCATCACATCGGTGAACCACGAACTGCGCACCCCGCTGACTTCCCTGTCGGGCGCGCTCGATCTGCTCAGGGACCGTTTCGGCGCCGAGCTGCCAGCGGGCGCGTCAAAGCTGGTCAGCATGGCCACGCGCAACGCGGACCGGCTGCTGGTGCTGGTCAACGACATCCTGACGCTTCAGGCCATCGACCAGAATCAACTGTTGATCAGCCTAGAGCCCCTCCGCGTGACCGATGCGCTGTGCGACGCCGTGCAGACCAATGCCGGCTACGGGCTTGGCCGCAACGTGACGATCGCCGCAGACCCGCTGCCCGACGGCGAAGATGCCATCGTGATGCTGGACCCGGTCCGGCTGCAACAGATCCTGTCGAACCTCGTCTCAAACGCCATCAAGTACTCCCCGCAGGGATCGCAGGTGCGGATCGGCGCCGAGCTTTTGCCGGACAGCGTGCGGTTCTACGTGACCGACTGCGGCCCCGGCATTCCCGCCGACGCGCTCGGCCGGCTTTTTGAACGGTTCGGCAAACCCATCCACGGGCGCGACCTTCAGGCCAGCGGCACCGGGCTGGGCCTTGCGATCACCCGCGAACTGGTCCAGCGTCAGGGTGGTGAAATCTCGGTCACCAGCCGTTCGCAATTCGACGGTGCGCAAGACACCGGTACGACATTTCACATTCGTTTTCCGCGACACACCAAAGACACGGGTCACACGACATGAAAGTGCTGTTCGTCGACGACGAGGCCGACATCCGCGAGCTGATCGAAATCGCGATCATGATCGAGGACGACATCGAGGCAACCTTCGCCGGCTCCGGCTCCGAGGCGCTTGCCCTTCTGGAAACGCAGGTCTTCGACGTGATGCTTCTGGATGTGATGATGCCGCCGCCCGACGGGCTTCATGTGCTGCGCGCCGCTCGCGCCAATCCCGATCAGGACACCGCGAAGATCGTCATGTGTACCGCCCGCACGTCGCCCGAATCCGAGGCAGAGTTTCGCGGCCTTGGGGCAGACCACGTGTTGCACAAGCCCTTTAAGCCCCTGAAACTAGCGGATTACATCCGCTCCATCGCCTGACTGTTCCTCCAGCGCCGGACCAAACAGATCTCTCACTCCCTGCTTCGATCCGGCCTCGTGCCCGCTGCGCCCGCCGCCGCCCGTTCAATTGCCCTGTCGCTTGCCCTCGCCCTGCCCGGCTCCGGGGCGGCGGCCAACGCATGGCAGCGCGAGCCGGGCACCTCGTTCCTGTCGTTCTCGGTGCAATCCACCGTCAACGGTGTGGATTTCGGGGAATATGCCTCGCTTTATTACGAATACGGGCTGACCAATGGGCTGACGCTGGGGCTTGATGCAGGGCGCAACCTTGTCAGCAGCGACAGCTCCGCGATCTTCTTTGTGCAGACACCGCTGTTCACCTCGGGCGCCAACCTTTTTGCGTTCGATCTGGGGATCGGCGTGGCGGATGTCGCTTCAGAACGCCGCGCCACCCTGCGCCCCGGCCTCGCCTGGGGGCGGCCCTACACCGCGCCGTGGGGCAACGGCTGGATGGGCGTGGATGCGACCTATGCGTTCTATGAAGGCGGCGAAGCTCTGGGCAAGGTCGATGCCACTTTCGGGATCAATCACGCCAGCGGATCGCTCAGCCTCGCACAACTGCAATTCGCCGCGCCCTCTGGAGGCGATGCCACCTTTGGCCTTGCCCCATCCCACGTCATGAAAATTTCCGACAACAGCTTCATCGAGCTGGGCGCGCTGTACGAATTCCGCAACGGCGTCACGGCTATCAAGCTTGGCATCTGGACAACCTTCTAAGGCTTGCCTGTTGCTTTCCACCCAGAAATGGCCCGGGGCGCGGCATAATTTCCATTTAGAATGGACCCACGTAGCTCTTCCACTCGGTCGCCCGAAGCTGGACGGGTTTACCGGGATTGTCGATCAGTGGCTATCGAAGGATCGCGACCGCCCTTCAAAGCAGCGTCATGCGGCCAAGCGGATCTTTGAGCGGCTCCGTGACAAGCACGGCTATGCGGGCGGTTACCCCATCATCAAGGACTAGGTGTGGGATCACGCTCAACGGCATCGGGAAGTGTTCGTTTCCCTGACGCACACGCCGCCCCATGCCCAGGCCGACTTTGGCGAATCGGTCGTGGTGATCGGAAGCGATGAACAGAAGGCGTACGTCTACCCCGCATGGCGATGCCAGCTATGACCGGGCTTATCCGGCAGCGACGGCGGAAGCCTGAATGACCTTCTGAGGGGCGTGGCGCGCCCTAAGGATCTGCTCGGTGATGCCGGGCGGATGCAAGAGCTGAAGAACGGGTGCTTGGCGCGAGTCGATGGCGCATCCACTGCCCGGCAGGGTATTGCATAGCAATATCCCGAAAGGGTGGGCTCTGAGGAGGGCAGTGAGGCGCCGCCGGAACGGCGCCTCGCGCAAGGTGTTGAAGGAGCAGTAAGGCAAGTTGCCGGTGGCGGAGCCTCGCGAGCGCGATAGCAGCTTCGAGCCCATGCTGGTGAAAAAGGGTCAGGCCCGGATCGACGGGATGGATGGCAAGATCGTTGGTCTCTATGTGTCCCATCCCGGACGATTACATAGACCCTCGGCGCTCTGCCCACTTCATGGCAAGATCGCTTCTGTGCGATGTTC
>NZ_JAUOQN010000053.1:0-32904 GCF_030547555.1 Salipiger sp. 1_MG-2023
TTGTTTGGCAACATCAAACCAACCAGATGCACCGCCAGCTTTCAAACCGCCCAAACACCAGATTCAGCCATAGCTCCTGCCAGCGAGACCGCGCTCGATCAGGCTGTCGCGGAAGGCGTTCGCGTCAACCCGCGTGTAGGCGTCGAGGGGCTTGTCGCCACAGGAGTCGATGACATAGCCCGAAGCTCTCTCGGCGGCGCGATGGAAGGTGTCGGGGCGATTGTTGCCCTTGTGCTTGAGGTAGAGCGCCATGCTTTCGGAAAGCCTGATCGTCTCTGAGACCGTTTCGACCCGTGGGGCAGGTGTTGCCTTCGATGCCGCCCGAGGATCTCGCTGAAGCCGAAGCATGTGCTTGCCCGGCAATTCCTTCGACTGTGACAGGAGATGAAACCAGTACTCGTCAAGTTGATCAGCCGCGCGTCTGGCTCTGGCCTCGGCAATCCGGGCGGATCTCGTACGAAGCGAAAAAGCGATGCGGGGCGAAGTGTAGTGGCTCTTCAGCTCGGTCGGTATGCGACGGCTGAAGTAGAAGATCCCTGATTTCACGAAGGTGAACGAGGGGCAAATGGTTTCCGACATGGTCTACTGCTCCAAGAAGTTGCGAGAAGCTTAAGCGAAACCAATGCCTTACCGAAGTTTTTGGTACCCCCACACGGCGCACCCATTTTGGAAGATTATCCAATGTTTTCATGGCCTACGTGCCACACGCGGGTAGACTCGCCGAGCTATGCAAATCAATGACATACGAAGAGGGTGCCCCACGACACGAAAAGCCATCCGGCCCATCCACCGTGCCGCCCGGGCACACCGCCAGACCGAAGCGGGCGGACGAGACAGGCAGAAAATGTGCATTCACTGTGCCTGCGCGGGCGGGTCGCCAGCGTTGAGGAAAGCGGCCCTTCATGGGCGAGATTCACCGGCTCTCGTGCTGCACCAAAAATAAAGGTCAGCAACGCGCAGATAGCGACCTTTGCAAGGTGGCAGCCATCGCCCAGGATGATCGGCACACCCGGCCCACTCCTGCCGTTCATCCGATGGTGTAACGCTGCAGCGCGGCTTTCGTATTGCTGACATTCACGCGCAGCGCGGCATTTCCGAGGGGCGAGTGTCGGCAGGGCGGTCCTTTCTGCCGTTCATAGTCCAGCTCACAGTGACCGCTTACCAGTCCTAAGAAGTCGTTCAGGATTGCTCAAATTGAGCTTTTGCACGGAATCGCCCGCCGAGCGACATAGGCATCGTGATGATGACAAGGCATCCGACAACCAAGACCACGCCAATCCATCCGAGGTTCGGCAAACGCTCTCCGACGATGAGGACAGCCAGAACCGCCGCGACGACAGGCTCCAGCAGCGTGATGACCGTTGCCATACTCGCCTCCACACGGGCCAGACCAAATCCAAAGCTAAGGTAGCCTAAGAACATAGGCACGGCTGCCATGTAGATCCCTACGGCTGCGTTTGTCCAAGATGCAAGAAACGGCCCTCCCGTCGCGATCAGCACCGGCATCAGCAGCAGACCGCCAAGGCCAAACGTGGCCCCCATCGCAACTGACGACCTCGTGCCTCGCAGCATCATTTTCCGCGCGCTCCAGGAATAGAGGGCATAGGTTAGTCCGCCAGTCAGCCCCAGAAGCACACCCAAAGGCACGGAGTCGCCACCAACCACTTCGCCGTGGGAGAGATTTTCTGCAACGCAGATCAGCACCATGCCGACCAGCCCGACAAGCGCCCCGACGGACCACCGTAAAGTCAGATTTCTTCGGTCCAGCAGATATTCGATAAGCGCCGAGAGCAGTGGAGCAGACCCGATCGTAATGACGGTTCCGACAGTCACGCCAGCCAGTCGCATCGCGCCATAGAAAGTCAGAGGATAAATCGCAACCGAAAGCGCGCCAATCACCAGAAGCCGACGCTGATCCCAAAGGGCAGTTCGAGATCGCGCGATGCCGCGTGCGGCCACTAACGCTTGTGCGATGCCACCGACCCCCATTGCGGCAGCACCAATCGCGGCAGCACTGACATCGGGCGCAAATGTTGCTGCCGTTCCGGTCGTGCCCCAGACGACGGCCGCAAACAGTATTGCGACCACGCCCCAAGCTTGTCCCTGCATCATTTCAAAGCGCCTTCAACATGTCGTCGACCATCGCTCGTGCTGTGATCACCCGCGCGCTGCTGCCCTCCAGTCCCGCCCGTGCCATCGCGCCTTCCAGCAGAAAGGCAATCTGTGCGGCCAAAGCCGCCACACGATCGGGTTCTTCGGGCAGCAGTTCCGAGAGATGCTGCGCAAAAATGCTTTCGACTTGTTCCTTGTGACGCCTAACAGCGGTCCGCCCAACATCGTCGGCCTCAAGTTCAGCCGCCGCGTTCAACAAACCGCAACCGCGAAACCCCCGCTCGTAAGCAAATTCGGCGTGATCCTGATAGGCATCGAACACCGCAAGGATACGTTGATCGGGCTCTTTTGCCGTTGCCACACGCCTATCATAGAGCGCTAACCATTCTGCATGCCGTGCTTCGAGATACTGGTTCACCAGATCAGCCTTGGAGGCAAAGTTGTTGTAGAGGCTCTTTTTCGCCACGCCTGCGCGTTCCACAATGGCATCTATGCCAGTTCCGTTGATGCCGTGGTTGTAGAAAAGGATCATGGCGGCTTGCATGAGGCGATCATGTGCAGATCCTTTTGGTGTCTTACTTGGCAGGGCCATGTCGAATCTCCCGATTATAGGTAGGTCGGTATACCTACAATCGAGGAGCCGCAAGGGGCAAAGCAATGCTGGCGACCGTTTTCGAAGTTCCGCTTAGCGGCCATTGGCCGCGTAGCAGCATCACGTAACTTTGGGCTCACAGCTGCCTTGCGGCGCTTCAGCACTTGGTCTTGCATCATCAGGGCCTCCCTGGAGTTGCCCCGATGACCGCTGTCAGCCCCAAGCGGACATGGTCTGTGCTACTGCAGCATCAGAACCTTCAGGCAAGCGCGTGCGAGAGTCAGACATTCGCCGCGCTTCGCACCGATGCCTACTGTGCTGAATTAATCCGGTCTTTTGCGCACGCAGCGAATGCAAGTACAGCATTGGCTTGCGCCGACACACGAGAACTTCAGCAATGCGGCGAATTTTCCCTAAGGGACCATTCGTACAGATTACAACCGGCGCAATCCAAACGGAAATTTCACCATGGTTGCTCCAGCAATCGAGACGCAGGCAACCCGAAACGAATAATACAAGCCTTCAGCATGCGCATCTGTTTGGGGCTCTATGGGCGACACAGTTTGCGTTTAAATCAGGGGCTGCGCCTTAGACACAGCCCCTGATTGAGATTGGCTTCTCTTAGAATCCAGCCTTAATGTTTTCGAATTCGACGATCATCTGCTCACGCATCCGATTGTCCAGCGGACCCTGTGCCAAGACCGGTGCGGAAACCTCACCGAGGCCAACACTGTCTAGCACCTCAGATCCCAAAGACGCCATCTGAGCTTGGTTGCCACTGCCGTAACCCCAGGCCTGCACGATGTAGTCGGCGGTTGCAGGCTCCATCCAAGCGTTGAGGAAATCATACATCAGGTCTTCGGAGTTTGGCCCGTCAACGACATTCACATACCCGCAGAACCACGATGACGACCCCTCAGCGGCTTCGCGATTATTCGCGACGGGGATGCCTTCGCCGATAAGCGTCGTAGGAGTCTCGTTCCACGCCCATGCCAGCGAAACCTCGCCCGTGGTCATCAGCTGTGCAAGCTCTGCATTGTCAGCCCAATATGTCACAACATTGGGATGCGCCTGACGCAGCCATGCAGAGGCGGCCTCGAACTGTTCTTGTGTCACGTCGCTCCAATCGGTCACACCTGTCGCCAAAAGCCCGAGCGCATAAACGTCATCGACATTGTTAGGCAGCGAAACCCGGCCCGCAAATTCCGGGTCGAGAAAAGCCTGCAGGCTGTCCATTTTGGACGCATCGACCAGATCAGTGCGGTAGACAAGCGATGTCGTACCCCAGTCGGTCGGCAACATGTAGTAATCGCCGTCAATCACGAAGGCTTCCTTGACCTCGTTCACATCATCCCAGCGATCAATGCGCGACGTATCAAGCGGTTCGATCAAACCGGCCAACTGCCATTTCGACACGGACTGCGAGCATGGGTGTGCTACGTCGACCTCAAACCCTGCGCGCAATTTCTGAAACGCTTCTTCTTCTTCGCCGAAAAAGGAATAGCTTGGCGGGCCGCCGTGCTCTTCGATGTAGGCCTCGATAAAGCCCGGATCCTCGAAGCCAGACCAATCCAGAACAATCAGCTCCTGCCCTGCGGCAAGAGTTGGTGTGGCGGCGACTGCGATTACAGTCGTCGTTCGTTTCAAGGTTCTTAGCATTCTAAGTCTCCAATGTTGGTTTATATTTAATCCAGCAGGAGAACCGCCGAAGCGCTCTCCCAGCCGATGCGGACTTGTTGTCCGACTTCTCTTAGTTCGCGGTTGCTGGTGTTGCGCATGGACACGACGACCGGTGTGTCCGAGCTCTCGAATTTGACGTCGTAATATGTCAGCTCCCCGCGGTACTCGACATCGGTCACAATTGCGGGGGTCTCTTTGTCATAAGCCTTCGCGCCATCGTCCAGAATGGTCATCAATTCAGGGCGCACACCCGCACAGTAATGACTTGATGCGTCCGCAGCCGGTTGTGGGTTGAATGCGAGGTCCGCGACACCCAACCCTTCGATCCTGGTCGTAGCGATGTCGCCCTTCACCTCAAGAACGTCAGCTTTGAGGATGTTCATCGCCCCAAAAAATTCGGCCACACGTTTGGAGGCGGGTCGTTTGTACAGCGCTTGTGGAGAATCCAGTTGTGCGATTTGACCCTCAAACATCACGGCGACGCGGTCCGACATTGTCAGTGCTTCTTCTTGGTCGTGGGTCACCAGAACGAAGGTGATCCCGAGGCTGCGTTGCAAGTGGCGAAGCTCCGACTGCATTTGTTCGCGAAGTTTTCGGTCAAGCGCGGAAAGCGGCTCGTCCAGCAGCAAGACCTTCGGCTTCAAGATCAGTGCGCGTGCCAAGGCAACGCGCTGGCGTTGTCCGCCCGACAGCGCGTGGGCGGCGCGTTCGCCGTAGCCCGCGAGGCCAACCTTCCCCAGCGACTCCCTCACCATTTCGGCCGTTTTAGCCTTGTTTAAACGTTGCGAGCGGAGCCCGTAGGCCACGTTCTGCGCGACACTCATGTGCGGAAAAATAGCGTAGCTTTGAAAGACCATGTTTGTGGGCCGCATGTTGGGCGGCACGCCGACCATTGATTGACCGCCAATCATTACGGCGCCAGAATCGATCTCTTCGAACCCCGCAATGGTGCGCAACAGCGTTGTCTTACCGCTGCCTGATGGCCCAAGAAGCGAAAAGAACTCACCTTCATTTATGTGGCAATTCACATCACGCAGCGCGTGGTACGTGCCGTAATATTTTTCGATGTTGGAAAGTTTGATCATCACTCTACAAAGCCCCGCTTGTCGCTTTTTGGCCAAGACGGCGCGCACTGCGCCGCCTCAGCAATTCGGAAAGTGTCAGAAGCACGACCGACAGGATCAGCAGAAGTGTGCCAAGGGCCATAACGCTAGGAATTCGCTGTGGGAAACGCAGTTGCGACCAAATGTAGACTGGCAGCGTGGGCTCGGTTCCTGAAAGGAAAAAGGCAATCACAAATTCATCCAGTGAAATGGTGAAGCCGATGAGTAAGCTGGACACCACGCCCGGCATAATTAACGGTAAGGTCACCCTACGAAACGTATTAATGCGGGATTCACCAAGGTCGAGCGATGCTTCTTCTAAACTAGGATCAAGTTGCTGGAACGATGAGCGCAAGATTGCGATGCAGAACGGCGTGCAGATCAACACATGTCCTATAATGATGGTGTAGATAGAGAGCTTAAACCCCGCCAGAAGTACGACCGTGAGCAAAGACACACCGATAATGATTTCAGGCAGAAACATCGGCAGCATGATCGCACCAATCGCAAAACCTTTGCCGGGAAACCGGTATCGGACCGTGGCCGACGTTGCCAATAGGCCGAGCATGGTTGCAATTATGGAACTGACGGCGGAAATGATCAGGCTGGTCCCGGCAGCTTTTCGCAATTCCTCTGCAGCGCCCAACGATTTGAACCAACTAAACGTAAACCCAGATAACGGAAACGAGATAATGCTGCTGTCGTTGAAGGCAAAGATCGGCAAAAGGAGTGTCGGTGCATAGAGAAAGATCATGAAGATGATCATAAACATTGTGAGAACGCGCCTGCTCATGCTGCGCCCTCCGCCTTCAGGTAGCGGCGATTGAGCCAGACAAAGATACCCGCAACGCTGCTCACCAATATCAGGGCTGATAACGCAAGTGCGGCCCCCAATGGAGCATTATTGGCATTCTTGAACTGAATTTCGATCATGTTGGCGATCATCAATCCGTTTGGTCCACCGACCAGTCTGGGCGTCACGTAATCACCAATCGTCGGGATGAAAACAATGAGCGTGGCCGCCACAACGCCGGGCATCGACAACGGCAAGGTAATTCGACGAAACCGCTGGAACGGGGTGTCGCCAAGGTCCTGGGCGGCTTCGAGATATGACCGATTTATCTTTTCCATCACCACAAAGATCGGCAACACCGCAAAAGGCAGCCATGCATGGCTAAGCGTAATAATAACGGCAAACTGGTTGTAGCTGATCCAATCTAGCGGCGTGTCTATTACCCCCAACCCGATGAGCGATCCGTTGACCACTCCGTTGAATCCAAGAATCACCTTCCACAGGAAAATCCGCATCAAATAGGAGGTCCAAAACGGAATGGTGATCAAAAACACCAGTAGCGCCTTGCGATTATTGGGGGCTACGAATGACATGTAATAGGCCGCCGGATACGCAAGGCCAACCGTCAGCACGGTGACGATGATCGATATCTTGAGCGAACGCAGCATCAAGGTCTGATAGATCGGGCTGGTCCAGGCTTCCTTGAAATTAGCGAGCGTGAATGCGCGATCCAGCACCAGAAAGTCCTGCGTCCAGAAGCTCATCGCGAGCAATATAGCCAGTGGCGCCGCTAACAACAGGACCGAGAACGCAAACGGCAGGCTAATTTGCGACAACCCGCGTCGCGCATCGGAATCCAGTTGCAATCGCGTTAGCATTTTTTTGCCTGCTGTGCGGGCAGTGCAATTGCAACAAGGGCACGCGTCATCGCCTCAATTCCTTCCGTTACATCTTGATAGGTTTGATTTTCAGAACGGGTGTAATCGAAAAACATCATGTTCGCGTTGTTAAAAAGCGTTCTGCCAAAAACGGTGCTGTCAAGGTCGCCCCGCAGCAGGCCGCGTGACTGCAAGCTCTCGGTCAATGCAACGACGTGGTCACTCAGCACGCGGTCAGATCGACGCAGGCGACGTGCTTCTTTTGACGTGACGTCCGCAAAGGAGATCGCAAATCCCTTACGCCAAAGCGCCTTGTTCAGAAGCATCGTTTCCGGTGCAAAGTACTGAAGCAGGAAAGCGCTGAAGATGTCCGCCGCAGGGGCATCAAAATCTGGCGCGAATGCCCGCCCCATATCCTCAAGCCGCTCATTCTCTATGGCGATCAGGGTCATTAGGATCTCGTTCTTGCCCGGGAAGTAGTTGTAGAGCGTTCCGACCGAGACCCGCGCCATTTCGGCGATATGCTCGGCCTTCACAGCTTCAAATCCGTCCCGCCCGAATAACTCGGCTGCAGCATCAAGGATGTGCTGCTTTCTTTCAATTTTCTGTTGTTCACGTAGTCCCATGACACTCTTGTAAGCGCAGTTGCGGGCAAAAATCAACAAATATTGTAGTTGAATGCAAAATTATATCTGACTACAATGATTCTAACAGTGCGCGGAACGGGTGCAAAAATGCCTTGCGACAGCGGGCATTTCTTCAAAGGACACAGCATGACAGATTTACCAAACAACCAAACCAACGTTCGCAGCGAAGACAGCCACATCGTGCGCCCCTGGCAGGATGTCACTGCCCTCGGACAGGATGAGGCGACGGTGCTTGAGGGAAGTTCAGGCATCTACGTCCAGGACGCCGAGGGCAATAAACTTATCGACGGCCCAGGTGGCATGTGGTGCGTCAACGTCGGCCATGGTCGCCGCGAAATTTCCGACGCCGTTGTGAAGCAGATGGAAGAGCTTTCCTACTTTTCGCCTTGGACGATGTCCGCGCCCATCACGACGAAACTCGCCGAACGTATGGCCAGCATCGCACCCGGTGATTTGAACAATGTCTTTTTCACCACGGGTGGGTCTACGGCAGTCGATTCAGCGCTACGTTTTGTGTTTTTCTACAACAACTGCCTCGGTCGTCCCGAGAAGAAGCAGATCATCTCGCGTGTGAACGGCTATCACGGCAGCACCTATCTAAGCAGCAGTGTATCAGGCAAAAAAAGCGAAAAGGCCCATATGGATATGGCGCAGGGCCTGGCCAACTTCATCTCCAGTCCGAAACCAAAGGACCGGCCAACGGGAATGTCTGTTGAAGAGTTCGGCGATATGTTGGTCGCAGAACTGGAAGCCAAAATTCTTGAGGTAGGTGCGGACAAGGTCGGTGCCTTTATCGCAGAACCGGTTATGGGCTCGGGCGGTGTCGTTGTTCCGCCAGAGGGGTATTTCAAGCGCTGCCACGAGATCTGCAAGAGATACGACATTCTGTTTATTGCAGACGAAGTCGTTACATCCTTCGGGCGGTTGGGGTACTACTTTGCATCCGAAGACGTTTTCGGCGTCGTGCCCGACATGATCACTACGGCCAAGGGCATGACATCGGGATATTTGCCGATGGGCGCGCTGCTTATTTCGGACCGGTTGATCAACGATATCAATGCATCCACCAATGAGTATCGTGCGTTCACGTCCGGTTTCACCTACTCCGGCCACCCCGCGTCGGCGGCCTGCGCTATGGCGAATCTCGACATCTTTGAAGACAGCAATTTACTTGAACATGCGCGCGACATTGCGCCGTACTTTGCCGAGGCCATGAACTCCCTAAGCGATCTACCAGTTGTAACCGACGTGCGCGTCGTAGGTCTTATGGCAGGTGTCGAATGCGAGCTTGATGCCAGTAACCCCGACGAAGACCGCGACTGCGCCTTTGCCACAAAGGTGGATGAAGCATGTCAGGACCTTGGATTGCTCGTGCGCCCGATCTATAATTCCTGCGTCATGTCACCGCCACTCACGATAACGAAACCTCAGATCGATGAGATGGTTTCGATTCTGCGTGCGGGTATCATGAGGGCCGCCGCAGCGGAGCATCAATAGGGATCTCTTGCTCAAACGCTATGAATGACCGCGTTGACCGCGCCCTGTGAATTCGGCCGCTGATCCTCACTGCGATCTGCGTGAGTGGCTGGTTCTCACGCTGCGTGGCAGTACGAAATTTCTCGGTCATGCTGCATTCACCTCGCTGCGAACGCACACAGCACAAAAAAAAGGGACTTACAGATCGGACTCGAAGCCGACATGCGGCGAGAGATAAATGAAGGTCTGGTTGGGACCAATCGCGTCGTCGATCAGGTCCCAAATCACGCGACTTTGCAAACACCGCTTCCTGCGCTTGATGCATGGTGCAGCAAGAGAGCCGATGCTTCTCACCCATGAATGGCCGCTTTCCTCAAACTGGGGATCTGCCCGCGCAGGCGCAGCGAATGCACACTTCCCGCCCGACCTGTCGGGAGGCAGACTGCCGAGCTTTCAACGGGCAACTTCCGATTCGGGCTGGTTGCGTGCGCAGAGGTCGGGGCATGGGTGTATCAAGTTTCCATCTCAGTGCATTGCCGGATCCGGGCCAGAAGCCCGGTGTGCGCCCACGGGAAGACCGGGCGCGTGGCTTGAACCCGGAACGGAATGCCTCAGCTTAGATAGTCTCCCTCGGAGGGATTCGTTGGACAGGCCCCACTGATCGCTAACTGCGGGCGCGGATCACTGATCCTGCGACGATCCCGCTTTCGGGCTGGCCCCTGGCAAGGCAAGCGGCAGAAGGCTTGTCGGAAACTCGCTCAGCTTCGACATGGCGATGCCTTCCATGATCTCGGTCGTGGCTTTCCGCCCCTTGACCGCGCCGGGCGAGGACGTTCGCGCGTAACTCAGCGCGAAGTCGATCAGTTCTTCTTTGGTGATCTTGCCGTCAGCGAGCATGGCGATCGCCTTGCCAACCCCGGTCTTAATCGCGGAGTGCAGAGTTGCGCGCTCGACCACGCCTTTGAGCAGTTGATACAGCAGCCCGGACAGCGCGGCCGCGATCAGCTCGGTCAGATACGGCTCGAACGCCGCGAGGATGTTGGTCCAGTCCATTGTCGTGTTCCTTCGGTGTGATGCGGCGCGTAGCCGCGTTGAACGCGAGCCAAAGCCGCCAGTCGGTAATCGGGATCAGCATGCGCGCCCCCGAAAGAGCGCGCGCAGACGGTCGGTGTCATCGTCGGCAGGATTGGGGCGAAGCGGATCGGGCTGGCTCACAGCAGCGCCGCCCAGGTCATCGGCCCGATCACCCCGTCGGGCAGAAGCTCGTGCTGCGCCTGGAACGCAACCACGGCGGCGCGGGTAATCGGGCCGAAGGCCCCATCGACCGTGATGCCGAGGGCATCTTGCGCATCGCGGACATAGTGCCCGGTTTCGCCCTGCCGAAGCGTCGGGCGTGACGGATGGTCTTGCGCGGCGGGCAGAGCGACCATGCACGCGAGCACCGCGGCGCGAAACTCGTCTCCAACCGTGACCGGATCGCGGGAGGCCGTCCCGCCAAACAGCGTATAATCGAAATCCCATTTGCCGCGCTGCCAGACGCCCAAGGTCGGCTCGACCTCGGCATGGCTGAGGACCGACTGCCGGGTGACGGCGATCCCATATAGGCCGCAGAGATGCGCCGTCTCGGCCACCAGCGCCTCGACCTGCTCCTGGCGTACAGGATAGGCCCAGCGTCCCACAGCGCCCCATTCCGCGCTCGCCATCGCGCAGATCGACACGCCGATGCTGCCGGTGTTCAACGCGCGCGTGTGGGCCGCATAGGTACCGGTCGTCAGGGTGCGGCCCGGGGCGTTCGCTGCGATGGCATGAACCCCGTCATGAACCTCCCCCGAACCGTCGATGATCCGGTGGTAATGCTCGCGGTCCAGGTTGCTTACGGCGTAGCTGCCGCCGGTATGGTGCAGAATGATCCTGTTCATCGGCATGGTCTTCTCCCATGAAAAAGCCCGACGCGATGGCCGGGCGGTATAGATTTGGATGGTGGGTGATGTGACGTCAGCGGTAGAGCCAACTCCGGGTTTTCCCGAGGGCTGGGCCGTAGCATTGATGCAGCACGTCGCCGTAGCTACCGGTGAGCAGGAGGTGCTCCGGCAGGCGGACATGCAGATCTTTCCAGCGCAACACGCCACGCTCCCGGCTTTGTGGCGGGTCCGCGAAGTAGGCCTGAACCGATGGGCCGTTCGCACCCCTCGCGCCGAGAACCCATTCCACGGACCGCCAGTCGCATTCGCGCAACTTCTCTGCCTCGAGTTCCATCCGGCCCCCCCCTCCGAGATCTTCGATCGCCACGATTGCGGCGGGCGTGACGACTGGCCAGGTCCTTGTCTCAATCCCCGGGGAAACCACCCAGATCAGGGCTAGGATCGGTGCCATCAACAACCATATGCGCCCTTCCCTGGCTGCCTGTCTGGTCGCCGCTGTCGCAGCCCTCTCAGTCCTGCTTTTCATGGTTCAGCTTCCCTGCGCCGGCTTCAACGGCGGCGATAATGATCTTTGCGATCGACATTCCGCCGAGGCCGGCCGCGAAGGCGGCGGTGGCATAGGCGCCATCCCCCAGAGGGCCGATGTACCTGTTCATGATCGCGAGCGTGATCGGGGCGAAATACTGCGCAAAGATCGCCCCGGTGATGACCGAGCCGATACCGCTCGCGATGCGACGGCGAGCCTCCATCCACCAGCGCACAGCGCCGCCAGCTGCCCCAGCGATGGCGACCTGTCCGGCGGCCCCGGAAAGCCAGGTGAGCCAGAGGCCGAGCCATAGCTTGATGTGTGCCCACAGCTCAGCGAGCTGGGGTATTCTGTCAGGCATTTGCCTTCCTTTCGTGGCGCTGGGGAGGGGCAGGTGCTGGCCCGGACTTGGGCCGTGCGCGCAACGCGCACGGCGGCGCTGCACGCAGAATGGTTACGGAAACTGCGTCAGATCGAGGGTGCGACTGTCGCCGTACCCTCGCCCGCCCTCGGCGAAAAACGCCTCGTAGGCCGCAATATCCGCAGCTTCCAACTCGTCGTAGGTCATGCCCGACGCCTCGACGTCGATGAGGTGATATGCGTAGAGGATGAAGCTCTGCCCGCGATTCGGCGCGAGGCTGTTGAAGGGCGGGATGTTTCCCCACGCCGCTTGATACAGGCCATTGAGACCGCTGTTGCCGTTTGGCGTCCAGCTATCGCCAGACTCGCCTTGCCGCCGCACGCCAAGGCTATTTGCCAGAGCAATCAGAAACAGGTTCGATGACGAAAACGACGAAGCATTGCCGATGCCGCTGGTGAAAAGATTGCTGCCCGACGAGGAGACGCGCTGCACGTCTGTCCAGAGGAACACCGCGTATTCGCGGCTGTTATTCGCGGCAAGATAGCTGGTGATCGACGTGGACCCTTCCACGCGCGCTGCGCCGCCGTCTTGGTCGGTCGTGCTGACGACGCCGAACAGAGCGCCATTCGAGGTGCGCTCAAACGCGCCATAGGGCGCGCCTGAAAATGTGTTGACGAAGGTCGAGGCGAGGCTGGTCTGCGACCCGGAGCCGATCAATTCGGCGGCCTGCTCCCATGCGATGTTGGCGACAGTATCCCCATCGCCCGGCACACCTCCGTCCGTCATGGAGTGCGTGAAGTCGGTAAGGATCAGCGATCCGGGGTTCAGCCGGATGTCGTTGGCGATGACCGGCGCGGAGGTGTCGGTCAGCGTCACGCCTTCGAGTACAATTTTACGGCCCATTTTATTCGTCCTCTTCTAGCCACTCGAACTCATCGAGTCTGGACTTGATGCAGTTGGCGACGAGCGTGTAGCCCGCCGTGTTGAGATGCGTGTCGTCGCTGCGCAGACTGTCGGGCACACGCCCGATTGCGATGTTGTCGTCGTCGGTCGTCGTCGCGGTGATGCCCGCTTCGGTGAGCGCCGCGTAGCTGGCGAGGTATTCCTGCAAATTGACGTACCGCCGCCCGTACTCCGCGAGATATTGGTCGTGCATCGGCTGGCGATAGCTGATCGTGGAGGTGATTGGCCCGGCAACCAGCCATCGCTTTTGCATGGCGTCCATCCATTCGATGATGGCGTTGTTGCGGGCGATAATGGTGGTGGCGTCGTTGTTGCCGTCATTCTCCCCGAGCCAGAGAATGAAAATATCGCCTCTACGCTCCCACGAGGAGGTCCGCAGAGGCTCGGGCCGCAGAAGGTCGACTGCATCGCCATCCTCGCTGCGCGTGAAGGTGTAGACCCCGCCGGAGTAGCTTAGGGTGCCCTCGACCCCGGCCAGGATGCAGGGGTTCAGGCCACGGTCTTGCTGCAACAACGGCGCAACCCCGCCCCCATCGGCGCCGGTCAGCGTGACAGTGACCCCGCCAGAAGCAGGGATTTGCCAGCCATCCGGGGTGACAAGATAAGGAAGCGCGCCGACCCGCCCGACGATGGTGTTGGACGTTTCGCCGCCGACGCCGAGATTGGTCACGGTCCTGCCCGTCAAGCTCGCCAGCGTGATCGGGTATGGGGTGCCTCCTGCCCCGGCTGTCAGGCTGTCACCGAGGCAGGTGATGCCCGGGCCAGAATAGAAATTGTCAGGCACGGCCAGCGCCTGGGAGATCTGCGAAAGCACCGTGTCGGTCAGCATCCGCTCGATCAGGCCAGAGACCACTCGATCCGTGAATTTCCCATTCGGCCCCACTTCCAGGTCGGTGCGCCGCCCGTCCTGATCGACGAAACCGACACCTACGCCGCTCTCGTCGTAAATCTCTTGGCCGCCGAGCAGGCCGGGTGTGTTCGCGCCGTCTAGCATCGCGCCGACTTTGGCTGCCGCACGGGTGGTCGGGCCTCCATCCGGCGCGGCTTCAAGCCAAGTGCGCCGCCCCTCCTCATCGACCACGGCAAAAATCATGCCGCTTTCCTCGGAAACCTCAAGGCTCGGCAGCGCGTCGTCGGCCTTCGCGCCTTGCGCGGCGGTAGCGTATCGGCCCCCGATGTTATCGGCCACGCTTTCCGCGACAGTGCTCGGCGCGAATTTCGCGGTGGTCCCGCCGTTTTCGCTGTCGCGGCCATAGAGCCAGTCGCCGCTGACCATTTCGGCTTTCTGCGGGGCTGCGTCCAGGCCCGACTGCTGAACCGCCCCATCCGCCTTCAAGCCCTGCACTGCCGTGGCGTAGTCGGTGGCCGCCGTTGCCGCGGCGGTTCCGAGCGTCGGCTTGTTTGTCAGATCGTTATAGTCGCCGGTTGCCGCGACCGCCGCCGCTGTGTCCGTAATGTCGAGCACTTCGATAACGGCGAAGTCGGTCTCATGGTCGCCGCCATAGAGAAGGGCGTGGGGCACGGCATAGCGCGTCGAATCTGGAACGTAGTAGGTGGCCCCCGTCGTGCCTGAGAAGCCAAAGGTGAAGCTGAACTCCTGCGCCCCATACGCAACTCTGGGGTTCATGCCTTCGATGGTAACGTCGGAGAGCGCCGCGCGGGCCCCGCCCAAGTTCTGCATTCGGATCGTGATAAAGTGCCCTGCCGGGTCCGTAGGATCGACTGACCGCGCGAAAACAAAGCGAGCGCGATAGAGCCGCCCGCTTTCGACGGCGATTTCTCGGCGCGGCGCGATGATCTGCAAGCCGCCAACCGCGTCCTCTCCGGTCAAGCGCCACACATCCCCGAAAAGCGTGGTGGTGGCGCGCGCGCCGTTACTGATCGCAGGCCGATTGCTACCCTCGACCTCAGACGAAAAGGCTTCGCCCAATTCCGGGCGGCAGCTGCTCCGTCCGAACACATCTGCGGAGGTGGCGAAGCTATCAAGTTCGGGCGCCCCGGTCAGGTCGGCATATTCTCCAGAGGTCGCGACGGCTTTCAGGCTGGCTGCGTCGACCTTCCCATCCAGCGCGGTCTGCGTTGCGGTCGAGATCGGGAAATCCACCGCCGCGAGGTTCGGTAGGTTGTCCAGCCCGAGCTGCGCCGCCGTGACGCCGTGGGGGTTTGCCGTGTCAGTGGTGTGGTCGTTCAGCTCTGACGTGAAATCGGCATCAAGCTCAGCCACCGCCGAGCCGCCAATATCGCGATGCGCTTCCAGCGGCCCCACGCCAAATACCACGCATAAACCCCCTCATCATCGACGGTCGCGCCATCGTAACCGGTCGCCGTGGAATCGGAATGCGTGCCCGTCGCTGCGCTTCCGACAATCCCAATTACACCTTCTTCGGTAGGCGTGACGCCCTGAAGCGCGGCCCAGCTCGCTTTGCCAAAGACGCCAGACGCCTCAGCCAGCTGCTGTATGTAGTTCGCCCATTTCACGATCTTGCTCGGGTCGGTCTGATGCAAGGGCGTGATGGGGTTGCCCAGCCAGATGTTGGCCGGGGTTTCTGGCGTCGTCATGGGCGCGATCCTTTATGGAATGATTAGGTAGTAGGATGCGGACACAGGCCCCTCCTCACCGTCGTATGAGACGGGAGCGAGCCAATAGTATCCGGTCGGCGCAGCGCTGCTGTTCACGCGGGTCAGATGCAGATTGTCCACCGATCCGCTGAATGCGGCGTCGGCGCGGATGGTCAGCGTGTCCGCCGATGCGGGCGCGGTGATCGTGTCTTGGTAGGTGCCTGGCGCGCTACGGGCGGCTCCAGCGGCGTCAGTCGATCCGGCCAGTACGCCAGTCACGGTGCCAGCGCTCGCGCTCACCACCTCGTATGTCAGCAGGTAATCCGCCCCGTCATCCAGATCGACGGATTGCTCAAGGTCCCCGGCACTGCCCGCCGAATGCGAGGCCACGCCCGAGCCGACCGACCAACCAGCGCCAAGCGAGAGGCCCACCGGGTTGCCGAATGCGCCGTTCGTGACGAGATCTGTGCGGGCTGAACCAACGGTGATCGAGAACGGGCCGGATGCACCAACAGGCACCAGAGATCCGAAGGCGGTCGCGTCTTCGAAATCGCTAGTGACGCTGTGGTAAATTCTAATGGCCGATGTTCGGAACGGGGAAGACCCCTCAAAGAAGGCGCGGCCCAGGTCAGCGGTCGCAGACGTGACTGACACGGCATCAGGCGAGACGTATCCCGAGATCGTCACCACGATTGGCGATGCCGGGGAGAGCGCGCCCTTGCTCGACCCGTCCACATTGCGCAGCTGCACCTCGTAGACTCGGCCAACCTCAAGCCCCCGGATCTCGGCATAGGTCGGAGCCGATGCTGTGGCCGTGAATTCCTCGCCGTCCAGCTGACGGATGTAGACGACCTCCTGCGCGTAGAGCGTGTCCTGCTCGTCCCATTCGACGCGCAAGAGGCCGCTCGCGGCCGAGGACGCGGTGACGCCGGAAATGTCGTCGACGCTGATGGTGCTCTCGTCCGTGTCGCTGATCGTGGGCCGCTCTGGCTCCTCCGAAGCGCTATCGAAATCGAAATCGGCGGCAGTGACGCTGACCGCCTCAAGGCTCCAAGCCCCGACGCTCTCCCGCGTCAGGCTGCTGACCTCGAACACGGCATCGATGCCCAGCTCGGCATGTTGCAGGCGGAAAAACCTCTGACCGATCAACTCATAACCAACCGCGCAGAGCGCCCCACTGAGCTGCCATTCCGCGCGACTGATGGTACCGAGCCGCTTGGCGATACGGATCGCCTGGTTGTGGTTGTCCACCATGTAGATCTGCGGCGTGTCACGCTGGGTCTGGTCGCCCGACCCGACCACCCACGTGCCCGTCGACCATTCCAGCCAGTCGTTGTCTGGCTCGATGTATTCCGGCACGATCTCGGTCGGCGCCGAACTGCCCGTCTGCCCGGATGTCGCCTGAAGCTCGATGAAGTCGCGCGCCGTCAAGGTGACGGTCGGCTCGATGTATCGCCCCACCCGAAAGCCAACCTTGCCGTCCAGACCCTCGTACAGAAACAGATCGCAGGCTGCGGCCAGCATGGTGCGTTGTGTCTCGAAATCTTGATCGTCGGACAACGTGCCGTTGATCCGCCACTTTGCGCGGGTCGTGCCGTACAGATCGGTCACGGCCACATCGCAGGCATCCGCCTCTTCGGCCACCTCGCCCCAATCGACCGTCACGCCCATGCGCTCGGTCAGCCACCACGCGACCAACAGGGCTGCGTTGTCCGTCCAGCCGGTGCTGTCAATGCGTGGGTCGTGGACCGTGTTCAGCCCCCTGAAAACCGGAGAGGACACCCACATCCGGCCCGTGGGATAGCGCTCTGCCACCTCGGTGGTCGAAACCCGCTTGCCCCGAAGATAGGTGCAGCCGAGCCCGACGAAGTTATGCGCGGCGGTGATCTCCGTATCCGAGCCCGGCCCGAATGCGTCGGACAGCAGCGTCGGCGGCAGTTGCCCCAAGTTGCCCGACATCTCTACCATGCGGGCATATCCGCCCGGCGGGTCGGTGATGCACTCGCCGATGCCGTCATACTCAACCGGCAGCTCATCCAGATAGTGCTGCACGAAGGATTCTATGGGGTGCGCGCAATGCACCGTGACCTGATGGCGATACTTATTCGCCTCCTGGTCAAACCCTAGCACGCCAGATTTGCGCACCGTGCCGAGGCACCACGCAGCGTAGGTGACAGGATTTGTCAGGCTGACCATCGATGAGGATGGCCTTGCCACAGTCGCCGGGCCTTGTAGCGCCGCCGCGACTGCCGCCAGACCGATGCTGACCGTCGCTTGCACCACAATGCCGCCGAAGGCCGTCGCTGCAAAGGCTGCGCCCGAGACCGCACCAGCCGTGAACGTCGCTCCTGCCGTGGCCGCCGCCGTCCCGCCAAGCGCGCCGAAGGCAAAGCCCGCAACCTGGGGCTGGAACACCCGCGGATCGGCCAGCGCAGTCGTCGTGAATAGATCACGCTTCATAGCCGACCCCCCATGCCGCCAGCACCTCGACAGCGCGCGAGGCGCGGAAGGCCACGCCTTGGTCCATGTGGGTCGCCCAGTGCTCGCCGGTCCAGATCCCGCCAAAGGCCCAGCGGTCACCGGCATAGCGATACACGCCGATATCCCCGCGGCGCATGGCGCAGTCAGAGCGTGGCAAGCCGCCGATGGTGTCGAGGCAGGACGCAATGCAGGCCACCGGATCGCGCAGATAACCCGTCTCGCGCTGGCACTCGCCCCGCGTGGCATACATCCCGCGGACATGCGCCGCCGGGTCGCGCCCGGTCACCACCTGCACCCAATCGGCCAGGACGGTGCAGCAGTCGCTCTCGCCCCACACGAACGGCAGGTGCGCCCAGCGGTTCAGCTCCCGAAACAGCGGCTGCATCGGGATGATTTCTGGAATGATCTCGGTCATCTGAACATCGGGTTTCGCTGGAAGTCGGTGCTCGGCTTGAACTCAAGCGAGGGGTTCGCCACCCCGCCAAGCAGCGTTGCGTGGCCTTCGGTGTTTATCGCGATGCGCCGGGCCGTCCTGCGGCCCTCGCTCCACGCCTCAAACCCCATGCTGATCGACCGCTCCACCGCACCGGACAGGCTGAAGGTCAGCGTCCGCGCCGTGCGGCGGCACCATTGCAGCGGGGCGATGCTCGGGCGGTAGAACTCGCCCATGTGGCACAGCGGCTGCACGAAGAAATCGACGTTCTCGCCGTCGATGTAGTCCGCGCCCTGCTCTCTCAGAGAGGTGATCAGGCTGCCCGCCGCCGGATCTTGAAAATAAGCCAGCGTTGCGGTCCCAGCCGGGGCCACGCCATTGATGGCGCTCTCCATGCTCTCGACGCTGAACATCTGCGAGCCGTACCATTTGCGGCCCAGCGTGTCCGTGAACACCGCGTCGGTCCCGATGATGAGCCGCACCACGCCATCCGCAGTGTCGATGCTCATCAGGTCAAGGATCCCGATCCGATCATCGCGCGGATCGAAGGTGGAGGGGAAAAAGCTCATCGGTTCAGCACCTCACGAAATGCGATGTTGAACGTGCTGCTGTTCAGCTTGCCATATGGTGCAGCGCCGGCCAAATCGTCGTCGACCTCGAACAGTCCTGTCGCGAGACAGCTAACCAGATCGCCATCCGCAATGTCGGCGCGCAGCGGCATCTGGACCCCAAGGCGATACTGCGTGGCTCCGGTCGACTCCACGCTGACAACACCAAACGGCCAGTCACCGACGCTCATGATCTGCCCCGGCACCGGAACGAGGTCAGCCTCGCTGCAGCTCACCGTCACGCAGGTGTCGCCCGCAGATGCCGCTTCTGCCTCAAGATACACATTCGGCGCAAACCCCATGCCCGTTGAAAACGTCTCGCCGGTCGAGAAGGGAATGCCGCCCGCCACCGCCGCCCTGCCCAGCAGGACCTGCGCGCTAAAGCCCAGCGGGTCGAACATGTAGATCCTGTAGGCGCCGACCCGACCTTGCGCCTGCCAGCGGTGCGCGCGCCAAGAGCGCAAAAAATCATCGCGCATGGTCATCTCGAGATTTCCGACCCAGCGCGGAAACTGGTTCATCACAACCTGCGTGTTGCCGTCCGTAAGACCCGCCTCCGGCGCCCCGCGCCAGTCGATGTCCCAGTCGATGGATGTCATCCGCATCAAGGATAGCGGCAGGGTGACGATTGTCCGGTTCATACCCCCCGCTCCCGCTGCTGCGCCGCGCGCTTGGTGAAGTTTCTGCTGGTCGCGCGCGCAATACCTGCGGCAGACTGCGCCTGCTCAACCCGCACGCGCGCCATGATCCGGCCATCGTCGGTAAGCGTCAGATCACCGCCGGACAGCTGCAGACCACCCTGCCCCCGCCCGTCAGACGCCGCCCCTGAAGACGCTCCGCCAATCGAGCCACCATCTGAAAACTTCGGGATACGACGGTTGCGAATGTCTTCCATGAAGGACTCGCCGTAGAAATCCACGGCCGACGCCGGCTGCATGAACTCGCCTCGGGAGACCAGGGCCAGAAGATTGTCCTGCCGCTTGCCCCCATGCCCATCGAGAAGACCCGTGGCGCGGCCCACATCATCAAACCCACCGCCCGCGGCGCGCTTCGGCACATCAACAGAAGCGTCCCCGGACGTCCCGCCGCCGAAGACCCCCGAGATCAGCGTCGACAGGAACCCTCCGCTGCCGTCAACGCCCGAAACAAGGCCTTGCAACTGCTCCGCAATCATGTCCCAGACCGGGTCCGTCGCCATCGACCAGAGCGTGTCGATAACCCTGCTGCGCAGATCCTCCCAGAATGCCTCGATGCCGCCGTTCCCGGGCTTCAGGTTGTCCATCAGGCTGCTCACGCTCTGCTTGTACTGTTGCAGCTCCTCATCAAGAGCTTGCTGGGTCGCCTGTGCGCTCTCGCCAGAGCGGCTGGCCTCGTCCTGCGCGGCGGCGAGCCGCCCCCAGGCTGCGGCCTGCTCGTCGATCGTCTGACGCAAGGTCTGCCCATCGGAGGTCACCACCTGGTCAAGATCAAGACCGGCCTGCTTTGCCCGGTTCAAAGCGTCTCGCTGAAACGTCAGGCGGGCGATGTCCTCGACCGACTGCCCGGTCAGAGCCGCCTCGAACCGGAGCTGATCAAGCTGCTGCTCGCCAACCGCGATCAGATCCCGCAGCGTGCTGGCGCGCTCCTCGGCGGCAGCGGCGGCCTGCTGGTCACGCTCGGCGGCGGCCGTCGCGCGATCGCCGGCGCCTTGATCGAAGGCCCCGAGAATCGAGATGTCATCCACCCTGTTCAGGCCCTGCCACTCCTGCCGCAACGAACTCGGATCCCGGCCGCGCCGGTCAATCAACCGGTCCGCCATCTGATCCTGAAGGCCGGGGGAAAACAGTTCGGACCCCGTCAGCCCCATCTCATCCATCAGGCTGCGCAGCGTCGATGACACGATCTGGTAGCGACCGACGGCAGAAGAGCCAGCGCCATCCCCGTACATCGCACGGTTCTCTGGCGTGCGCATCTGATCCTGAAGGGCCAGAACATCGCTCAGCGACATTGCAACGAGGTTCACATCGCCGCCGGTCCAGCGGCCATAGTCCAGCGTCTCGTTGTATTTGCGCCCCTTGTCCGTGCCTTCAGCGTATCCGATCAGGTCACGCAGGCCACTCTTCGCGGCAGCAGTGGCGCCAACGCCAAAGGCCCGGCTGTCGGACCCGGAACGGCCCTGCTGATACTGCTCGTAAGTGCGTTTCAGACGGTCGATCTCGTCGGCAGCGTCCTTGGCGCTGTCGGCCGTCTCGTCAAAAGGCCGTTCGGCGGCTATGTCGCGGCTAGTTTCAAGTAGCTCTTTCTCGCGCTCGCGAAGCCCTACGACGTCCTCTTCCGCCGCCGCCAGCCCCTCTGCGTTCGCCCTGAAGCCCTCCAGCTGCTCCTGACGAAGTTGACGCCCGGCGATGATCGCCTCATCCATGACTTCCAAGAGAGAGCCGTAGGCTGAACGGATTTCAGCCTCCCCCTCCGCCATGTCGATTTCGTTTATCTGCTCCGCAAAGAGGCCAGTCGCGGCAGCGACGTCACGGACCCCTTTCAAAGCATCGCTGTCTGAAAGCTCCCCGGTTGCCGCAAGGATTTCCTCCAACCCGTTGCGAATTTCCTCAACGCCCGAGCCAACGCCCTGAACCTTCGTGAATGCAGCCCAAAACTCTTGCCCGGACACCTCCATGCGGGATGCCTGATCCGCCATCTCCGCAAGGTCGGTTAGAAAACGGTTCCTAGGGCCCTCAGGCAAACCTGTTTGCAAATTCGTGCGGAACAAAATGCGGTATCGAGCCGCGAAATCGTCAAATCCGTCGCCATCGAAAAATGCGCCACTCATGCTTTTTTGCGCACGGCGCAGCTCGCGTTCGGCATCCTCAATCGACTGCGCAAGCGCGGCCCTCGATTGGGTAAGCATGGCTTGGGTAGCTTCGGATACGGCCCCGCCCAGACCCTTTTGTTCTTCAGCCGCCCGCTTAGACGCCTCCTGGTACGCGTCCAGCGCATCGGTGGCTTTCGTGGCGGCTGTATCGGCACGGTCCACGGCATCCGCTGCAACATCGGTGTCGATCCCGAATGCAACCAAAGACGCCGCCGTGATCGCCAAGGACAGAGGCCCGCCCATAATGCCGGTCAACACACGCGCGGCCACGCCAAGCCGCGTCAGCGGCCCAACGGCCCGGCCCGCCGCTGTGCCAGTAACGGCAACGGAAGTCGCTAGCTCAATCATCGCGGCGCGCATTGCCACGCCCTTGGCTATGACGAGCCCCATTCCCTTCAAGGCTAGGTACACCGTCAGAGCCTGACCGACGCGCTCGGCGATCTCTTCGACCTCCGCGAAATTCTCGGTCAGATAGCGCAGCGCCTCGGTCAGACGGCGCGTGAACTTTTCAGCGACTTCCAGACCGCCGCTCTGCGCGGCCTCAAGCTGCAATGCCTCCCACGCCGCCGCCAGTTCTTTCAGTGCGCCATCAAGCCCGCGCAGGCGCACCTCGGCCTGCTCTTGCGCCGACACTTCGCCAATGGCCGATGCCAGATCCCGAAACCCTGCCGCGCCCTGTTCGGCCAGCGATGCAGCCGTCCGGATCGCATCGGTGCCAAACACGGATTTTAAGGCATCGAGCTTTGACGCATCATCCAGCCCGGCAAGCCCGTCCTGAAGCTCCTGCGCAATCGACGCCATGTCCTTCATGTTGCCATTGGCATCGAAGAACTCCAGCCCGAGGCGCTTCATCACGCCCGCCGCCTTTGCGGACTCAGGGACCAAACGCTGCAGAAACGTCTTGTATGACGTCCCGGCGTCGGAACCAGACGCAAAGCTTGCTGCGGTCGCTGACAAGGTGGTCAGGAAATCTTCAATCTCGACGCCGGTCGATCCGGCCACGCCGCCCGCTTGCGCGATCGCCAGACGCAGATCGTCAAAGCCAAACTTGCTGGTGAAGGCTGCGCCAGCCAGTCGATCGACAATATCCGGAAGGCGATCAGCGGTCAGACCGAACTGCTGCATCACATCGGTGACAAGATCCGCCGCAGGCGCGACCTCTGACCCCAATGCGCTGGCCAGCATCACCGAACTGTCGAGGGCACCGCCAAGAATGGCAGAGACCGAAACCCCATTTTTGGCCAGAACCTCGATCGCTTCCGCCGCCTGCATCGCGCTGAACGCAGTGGTTTCGCCAAGACGTTTCGCCGCACCGCCAAGGCGGTCGAGATCGTCTTGGCTCGCCTGCGTCGCGGCCTCGACACGCTGCATCATCGCCTGGAACTGCCGACCGGCATCAAGCGAGCCCCGCCCGAATGCCGCAAGCCCGCCAACCAGGGCGGCTCCCCCCATGAAGGTTGCCAATCGCCCAAGCGCAGGCAACTCAGCGGAAACGGCCGCAAGACCACCGCGAAGCTGCCGCGCCGCCAGATCCGTCTCGCGCAGCCCCGCGCTGGCGGGGCGTGTGGCAGTCTGGATGCGCTTCAGGCTCTTTTCACCCGACGCACCTAGGGCGCGCAGATCGGCTTCCAGCTGTTGCTTTCCCGATGCCGACAGGCGGATCTTATAGTCGCGGGTGGATCTGCTCATTTCGTCCTGTCCTGTTCGCGCTGCTTTGCTGCGGCCTCAAGCAGACCGCTTTCCCAATGGGGCAGCAGCAGCGCGGCGATGTTGGTTGGAACTCCCTGCGCGCCCAACAAGGCAAGGCAGGCGGGCATATCGAGCCCGGCATATCCGGCGCCGCCAATACGGCGCTGGTGGAACAGCTCACGACCTGCAACCGAAATGGCCCGGCCCTCAAAGCTGTGTGGCGCGTGAGTGTCTTCAGGGCATGCGCCCTCGCCCCCGAACCGCGCGCAGGCGTAGCCGGGCGTGGCCCGGCAGTCTGCGCAGTGACTCAGGCCTCCGCCGTAGCGGTATGCGGCGAGCGCGCGGAGACGTTTCCCTCCGCTTCCAATTCAGCCCAAGGTTCTAGCAGGCGCACATGCAGCACCGAAGCCACCCCCGGAAAAAGCGACAAGAAAGCATCAAGGGTGTCTTCGGTCATCGGAGCGGCGCGGCCATCATCGACCTCGACCCCTTCCCAGCCGGTGCCGAACCGCAGCAACAGCAACTTGACCAGGTGTCGCGCAAATTGACCGCGCCGGCCCTCATCGTGCTCTGGCCCTAGATCTTCGTCGTCGTGCAACGCGGCGGCAAACGCCAGCCGCTCTGGCATGGTCTCACGCGCAAGGCGGTGGGCCGTAGCCTCCGCCTCGCGCAGGTCGGCGTAGCCGAAGGCACGGTACGACACCGCGACCCCGTAGCCCAGTTCGATCCGGCGCGGCCCCGACAGCGCCCGTACAAGCCGCAACGCCATCAGCTGGCGTTCGCGTAATCGGACGTGGCGTTGATCAGGGTCACCTCGATCAGCTCATCCCCGGTGGCAGGCCGGTTGGCACGCCAATTGAAGCTGGACGAGATCACGTCCCGGCCCTCGATCGGGATGCCGGTGCGCTCAAGCGTCACGGACGGCAGCGCAATGGTAAGGCTGTAGTTGGCCGAGATCTGCCACGCCAGAGACAGCGCGATCGCCGTTCCTGCCGAGGCCGCATCATAGAGCCCGGTATCGCGGAAGCGGGCGGTCAGGCTGCCCGACAGGTCCCACATGCCCGGCTGGATGTCGGACGCCGTGGCAAGGCCATTCATCGCTTCTTGGTCCGCCTCGCGCCCCGTGGCGAGCGTCAGGTTGGCCTGCGTCACCCCGGCAGCCTCACTGCCGTCGATGCTGAGCAATCCTTGGAACCCGACAGGAACCGGATCATCGGCGAACGCTACCGGCGATGTGTCGAGCGTGGTGCCAGCCTTGATCTCTTCGCGGCCCACCATGTTCAGCGTCACGCGCTGCCGCTGGCCATTCTTCGCGCCTGTGATTTCGATCGACTGCGCGGCCAAACTGTCCTGCGTGAAATGCGTCGACAGATCGTTGTGGGTGATGCCGTGCGTGGCCAACAAGATGCCAGGGTTTGCCGCCGCCACAAACGCATGGGTATAGGGCCCGGTCCCGGTGGTCGTGGGCAGGCCCAGCAACTGCGCCAGCCACCAGCCGATGCTGTCCAACCCCATCGGGACAACCAGCGCCCCCGCCAGATTGCGCAGGCCGTGAACCGCATCACCAGGGAAGGAATCCCCGCGGATTGCCTCATCGTTCGACAACTCGCCTGAGGGCGTCACGTTGTAGCTGTAGAATGGCAGCGTGTAGAAGGCACCGGCGCCGGCGCTTTCCGCCGTGCCGAAGGTGGTCTGGCGGCGCGAAAACAGTTTCGCGCGATCTCCGCGTGCATTGGGCATCGGGTCACTCCATGGGGTTGTCGGTGGTTTCGTAAAAAATGGTCACGGGCAGAACCGCCCCCGCCAGGGTCTCGGCGCCCTGCATGGGCACTGCTTCTGTCTGCTGCGGCGCGCCAACCTCGATCCAGTCGACCGCGCCGCCAAGCTGACGGTCGGCCAGCACAAGCGTCGACAGCGACACCAGGGCGGCATCCAGCGCATCGGCCCGCGCGGCAGCCGTCGCGCCATGCACGACAAGTTCGCAGTCGATCTCGCGCACCCACTCGCGCGCCATGGCGCCAAGACGCACGCCTTCTTCCTGCGGATCTCCGGGTACCAGATTGATCAATCCTTGGTCTGGGCAGGCGATGGGCAGGTCGTGTTCGCGCATCACGCTGGCGACATGACCGGCAATCGCAGTCAACAGCGCCAAAACGGGGGCTTCATGTGGGCTGGGCATCAGCGAAGCCCCCGCCTTTGGGGCTGTAGCTGGAACGCCTTATCAATATCGCGTGGCAGGCCTGCCACCGCCCCTGCTGTGACTGATCTGACGTTCAGACGTCGCCGCAGACGCGCACGGGGCACCAGCCAGAACATCGGCACCGTGTGCAGCCCGTACCCCGTCCGCAGTGCCCGCTTGCTGCGCGACGGCGCGTAGCCGCCACCTTTCTTGGCCCGCTGGTTGTCAACGACGAGCAACGAGGTCCCGCCGCGCACATAGACAAAGCGCAGCGGCCCATAACGATGTTCAGGGAAATTTGACGGCGTGATCCGCTTGCGACCGGCCCCGGTTTTTGGGGCTGACGGCGTAGGGATTGCAAGAAAGAACCCTTCGGATGATTGGATTTCGCTGCCCTCATCGAAGGCCGAGATCAGCTTTTCCGCCTTTGTCTTCACCACCGCAGCAGCGTCGAGCGAAGCGCCTGATCGAGGATAGTTCTGCGCCTGCCAGCTGCGCGCAAGCCGCGGGCCCAACCCGCCCGTGATCACATCCTGACGCAGTGCGGCCTTCAGTCGTGCGCCCGTCTTGCGGACGCCCGCCGTCACAGCCTTTTCAGCAGTCGACAATTCATCCTGCATGAACCGCTGCAGATCACCATCAAGTGCTGCGTCGATGCGCAAACGGTTCATTCTTCGGCCACGGCTTCCGGTTCGGATCCAAGATCCGTATCGACCAGCGCGCCCTGTCCTCGCAGTTGGTCAGCGACCGAATCCGACACCTTTCCGGCCCATCCAGCAGGGAACACGCGCTTGCGGCCCGGCGCGGCGATGACCTCGGCAGTCATGCAGGTTTCGATCTCGACTGCGGTCGAGGCAGGGATCTTGCGGGGCATGGAAATCTCCTTCGAGGTCAGGCGGGGCGAACGTCGAGCGTCCAGATCAGGCGCTCGGCATCGGCCTCTGGCTCGCTTTGAATGACAAAGCTGTCGCCGCCACAGGCGAAGGCATCGCCTGGACGCGGGTTCGGCACCTGCGATTGGCGAACATCGAACAGGTCTGTCGAGACGTGCATCCGGACGCCCTGGAACTCGGCCACCTGATCCGGTGATCTTCGCACGGCGCGGCAATCGACCGGAACGCCGGTCGCCACCGGCGTCCAGATCGCATCCACCGCCAGGTCGCCATTCGCGAACAGGGTCAGCATGGCGGCGGAAAAGGCGGTCACGTTTAAAACGACCCGTTCAGGCGGACGCGCCCAGTGGTTTCGGTCGCGCCACCACCAACGGTCGCAAGCGCAACACCAACCAGAGTGTTGCCCGAGGCGGCGGTGGTCATGCGGTAATTGGTATCATCCCAATACACCTTGGCACCGACCGTCCACGCCTGCGACGGCGCCTTGTCGATAGCAATGACGCCCGTGGTCTTGAGCACCACATCGGCACCGGACTCTGCGGCAGTCACGGCCACGCCGAACAGCGAACCGACAAGCGCACCGGCACCGGATGCCAGAGCACGGGGGGCGGGAACGGTGACGCTGTCGCCGTCCTGAACATAGTTTTTCATATCTCAGTTCTCCGAGAAGGGGGAAAGATGGGTGCGCACCCGGCCAGCGCCGGGCCCGCTTGCCAAACGCCGGATCAGGAGCCAGCGTTTTTGTAGAGCGTGCGGTGATCCAGCGGTGCGACACCGGCATCGATGCGGACCTTCAGCTCGACACCGTCGGTCGACCATGCGGTCTTTTCTTCGAGGTAGGGCTCCTGGACGCCGTCAAGGTAGGCCACCTCGATCGTGTCATAGGCGTTCGGGTCCGCGGCCAGATACCAGCCGGTCGCCGACGCCGCGTCGAGACGTCCATCAACGATCAGCTGCGCCATACCGGCCACGGGGTTCGATGCGTGCCCCTTGTTGGCGGTCGGATCGACAGCGGATTGCAGCAGCTGAGCCGCGGCGACTTCCAGCGCAGCGGGCACGATCATGTATTTCGGCGTGATGTTCAGCGCCGGGCCGGTCGCGCTTTCCTTTTGAGTCCGCATCGCGGTCTTGCCCGCCGCCATGGTGGTGATCGACGGCACAGCGCCCGAGGCCGCAAGGTTGTTGTGATCGGCGTGGAACAGCGCAGTGCCGTCCGACATGGTCGGGTTGCCGGTCAGAATGGCATAGGCGAGGTTGCCGATGGTGCGCTTGGCCGCACGGCCCATCTTGCCCGGCAGGGTCGAGAACAGCGCCAGATCGTCGTTGATGATCGCCTGACGGGTGATCTTCAGCATCTTGCCGTAAGTCGCCAAGGTGATCATCTCGCCACGGTCGCCGATGGTGCCATAGGTGTATTCGCCACCTTCGGCCACTTCGGGCAGACTTTCAGCCAGGCCAAGGCCGACGCGCTTGGTTGCCTTGAAATCGGTCAGGGTGCCGGTGCGCGTCCACATCTGGAACGTTTCCTCGGCCTCATTCCAACCGCGCAGCGCGGCCTTGTGCGCCACGTTGGCCAGCACATTCGCAAAATCGCTGGTCGAATGCGCGCCCGACTGCACGAAGGCTTGGCCGACCATGTCACGACGATCGGACGGGGCGCGAACGCCCGCAACGGTCAGCGATTGACGCGCAAGCTCGGCCAGCGTCATGCCGGTGAACTCGTTGCGCTGGCCACCTTCCATGCCAGCACGGGCCATCAGGCCTTCGGCGGCACCCTGACGGAAGCGCTCAGTCGCGTCCTGCGTGACGCTGGCGCGCGGCCCGCCCACGCCTGCGGTGGCGGACTGCCCCGCCTGGGCGAAGGCTTCGATGGCCTGGGCACGGAATGCGTCGATGGTGGTGCCGTCATCGATGGCGCTCTGCACCAGCGTGTCGGTGGTGCCAAGCTGGGTTGCGGCCTGACGGATCTCCGCGATGCGGGCGCGTTCATCCTGCGCGGCCTGCTGACGGATGGCGGCCTGATCGACCGGGGGCTGCGCCTGCGTGACGGCGCCAGTGATGGGGGTGGGCATGTTTGCCTCCTGCTGATGGTTTGCGGCTGGCGCCGCCTCGGTGGTTTCTTCGATCGGGGCCGTTGTGGCGCCAGGCGGGCTGAGTTCTTGGGGTTGGGCGGACTGCATCCGGGCGCCACGATCCGCGCCGCGTGGCACGACCGAGATCTCGAACGGACGCCACTGGGTGAAATACATCACCTCGGTGCGCTCCCCGTCTGCGCCCTGTTCGATCCGGACTTCTTGCTCTACGGGCTCGAAACCTACGCTGACATTGCGCAGGGTGCCTTCGACCACACGCTGCCAGATCGGCTCGACCTCTTCGACCGACGAAAAGCGGAGACGAGCCTTGGCCGCGCCCTGCTCGATCCATGCGTCCTCGATCGACCCGATGACCGAGCGCGATCCCCATTCCATGTGGGAATCCAGCACGGACCCTTGCTCGATAAGGTGCGCCAGATCACCCGCTCCCTCCTCAAGCAAGATCCGGGTTGGCATCCGCTGCACAACGTCATTGTGGTTGACCCAGTGGTGAACGAGGTCGCCGGTCGAGAACACGACCTCGACCGTGCGCGCGGCTTCATCGAGTGTTTGCAGCCGCGCACCCTGCACCAGCTGGCGCGGGGCCGTGCGCGGTGGCGGCGCTGCGGGGGCCTGTGTCGTGGTCTGGTCAGTCTGCGGCATCGTCTGTTCCTTTTGTCTGCGGCGCGGGTGACGCCTCCGGCGCGGTGCCGACGGAGATCCCGGCATCCGCCAGCATCTCCTGCCAGGCGCGCAGCTCTTCGATCAGTTCTTCCGGGGTCTGGCCGGTGCGCTCGATGACCTCCTGCGGAGAAATCAGGTTCGCGTTGATCTGCATGATTGCAGCGGCTGCGTCTTTCTGCGGGTCGACCCACGGGCGCTTTGGCGGAGTCCACTGCGCCACGGGCGAGAACGGCAATCGCAGGTCACCATTCACGCGCGCCGCATCCATCACCCGTCGCCACGCCGGGCGTCCGCTTTGGGTGATCATCAGATCCGCCTGCCAGATCTCGACCAGCCGCCCAAACTCAAGCTCACCGCCCCGCATCGAGGAATAGTTCGCCTGGCTCAAATCGCCGGTCATCTGAAAATAGGTGGTGCCGATACCAGCCGCGATCGCATGCAGGCGCTCACGCATGTGTTCGGCCAGCCCCTCGCTGGCCGGCGGGGCATTGAACTCAACACCCCAACCCGGACGGGCCTGCAGAACCATGCCGGGCTGCATTCGCTCGATCGGTGCGCCCGATGCCGACCGCAGGGGTGCGCCGCTGTCATCCTCCGCACCGGCCAACGCTGGAACACCGCTCGGGTCGCCGTCATCGTTGGCGTTCGTGACCACCATCGAAATACAGGCTTCCAGCTTCTTTCGAACGATCTCGGCCTCGGCCAGATCCTCGGTGTCCCGCAGCGTGGTTGCTGACGGTGCCATCCAGGACACGCCGCGCACCTGACCGGGGCGAAGAACCTCAAAGACATGATCGACAAAGGCCGCAGGGACGCGCCGCAGGTCAAAGGTGAACCCGCCCGGCAGATACCGCTCACCGGGATGCCAGCGGTGCATGTGATACGCCACCCGACGCCCGGTAGCGTCGAACTCGACCCCCTGCACAATGCGCCCGCCGTCCGACAGCATTTCTGTCTTCTGGTGGTCCAGCAGATCGCCCTCGACAATCGTCGCGCGCCAGAACAGCCGCCCATCCTGTGCAACCGGTGTCCAGATCCGCAACGCCTCGCCACCCTCGACCACAGCGCGCATCAGCAGCCGCTGCTGACCAAAGAAATCGATCTGGCCTTCGGGATCGACGTTCTCGACAAAGCGTTCCCACTGGTCGCGGGTGATGCGCGACACAGCCTCGCGCGCATCCTTGTCTTGGCTGACCGGCTTGGCACGAGGGCGAACCCCGGTTCCGGCGATATGCGTCGACAGCACGCGCACCGCGCGGCTCGCGTGGGGCGAATTGCGCACAAGGTCACGAGCCGAGGCGCGCAGGAATGGCAGCGCGCCCTGCAGTTCGGTCGTGGCCGATGTGTGCGGACGGGCCCAGCCTGACATACGGCCACCGACGCGCGCGGCATCATAGGACTGCACCAGCTCGGCCTGCTTCGCGACCGCAGCCATGTTCAGTTCCGCTTGGGCGACACGCAGGCGCGCCTCTGCCCTCCGGGCCGTGAAGGCCGGGGCGATATGCGTCAGAATGTTTGCCATGTTCAGCTGCGATACACCGCGCCGATCGACACGCCCACGGCAGGCACACCTGCCTGCGCGCGTTTTTGCGATCGGAAATAGGACAACGCGGACAGCAGCTCTGTCTGGCTGCGATACTTCACCCGCTTGCCATCATACTCGACTTCGAGCGTGCCCGAGGCCATGGCGGTCTCAAGCGCCTCGATTGCGCTGTCGTAATTCACTGCCATCCGCTTCCTCGGCCTCCCAGCCAATCGTCGCCCGGTGCTGTCGCACGGGGTTTAGGTTCAGGTTTCTTCGGCGTCTCTGCCGGGGGTGCGGGCCTGATCGGCACTGCGGCCTCTGCATCGAACAGATCCGGCTGGGCGTCAGCCGGTGCTGCAGAGCGCTCCGCATCCAACAGCGCCCACTGTTCTGCCGTCATCGAGGTCCAGCCCTTCCGGCGAGCCGCAGCCTCGGCGTAAATCATCGTGTCGAGGCCTTCGTTCCGGCGCGTCGTCTCGGCCAGTTCCCACGAGCTGGTGACCACGCCGGTACGACCACGCTTCAGCACGCGCACCTCAGAGGTGATCTGCCGGAAATACTCATCGCCCATTCCGACCGGGAAATGGACAAAGCCGCGCTCAACAGGATCATCCTTGCCCAGCCAGCCGTAGAAATCGGCCTTCATTTGGCTGACGTTCAGCATGAACGCGCGCTTTTGACGCCGCTTTGCCTTCCCGTCGGAGCGCCGCTCGAACTTCATTGGCAGCAGCACCGGGCCAGTCTGGCTGGTAGCCCCCTTGACCAGGATCACGCGGCTCCACGGATGCCGCTTGCCGAAGGCCCAGACATCGTCCGTGTAGGTACCGACATCGATGGCCATCATGTCGAGCTGCAGGCGCAGGCCCCGCTCGGTGCGCCAGGTCGTTTTGAGGACCGCATCCAGCGCCTCGCGCCCCTCTTGATCCCCGATGTGATGCGGGATCACCATGTAATCGACTGACCAGCGCCGATTGTCCGGGCCAAACGCAACGACATGCACCTCGGTGCGATCCAGCTGGCAATCGACGCCCGCCGTCAGGATCACGCCCCGCGCCGGCACGATGCCCCGCGGGCGCTGATCATCTTCGGCCGCATGTTCGACCCGATCGCGCAGCTTTTCCCAATCGGGGCCTTTGTTGGCTTGCTGGAACGGCAATCCCAAAACATCGTTCCAGAACGTTTGCTCTGTTCCGGCCTCGACCTGTTCGCGGATCGCTTCCTCGGTTTCGCCCGAGACCGAGACACTGGCCCAGCCCATCACGCGCGCGTATTCGACACCGATCGATGCCCAGTCGCGCTGCGGCGCGTAGGCCCGCCACAAGTGAAAGCTGGGGTGGTCCCCGGCCTTGTTCTGCGGCACCCATTGCCCCGCGCCGACGATCCGCTCTTTGTCCGCGTGACCTATGACCCCGCCGCAGTCGTCGCAGCTGAAGCACGCGGCATGCAAACGCTCGGGGTCGAGGTTGCGCAGAAAGTTCTCCCAGGTCAGTGGCGCGCGATGCCCGCAATGCGGGCACGGCACAAAGTACAAGCGCCGGTCGCCTCGGTCATATGCCTTGCTGATCCGGCATGTTCCCGCAATCTGCGGTGTGCTGACCCGCAAGATCTTGGCATCCTCGAACCCCGATGCCCGGCTTCCTGCCAACGCCTCCGGATCCCCCTTCGGCGTCATCTCGAACTTTGCGAGGTCATCCAGCACAACAAGGCGGCGCGACGTGCCTGCGAGGTCATCCGGCGAGCCCGCCGAGGTGATTTTCAATGAGCCGTTGCGGTTCAACGTCTCCTGATTGAACTTGGCGTCCTGGTAGTGTCCCAACGCTTGGTGTAGGAGGCCGCGCGCGGAGCCCCCGGCGTAGCGCAGCGCGCGGCCGGGTGTGACG
>NZ_JAUOQN010000054.1:0-31592 GCF_030547555.1 Salipiger sp. 1_MG-2023
GCGATGAAGGACTGGCACAAACTCAAGCCAGAGCTGTTCAAGAAACAGCCATATTACCTGCCGGGATGTGACAGATAGGCGTTGGTGTTGGTCGCGTAGTCCGAGGGCACGTTCACCAGCAACGTCTCGAGTTCGGCGGGATCCAACTCCTTCTGCGCGCGCAGCATCGAGCGAAAGGTCTCCTTCTCGATCTCGATATAATAATCGTCTCGGGAATAGCGGGCGAAGGCAATCACCAGCATACCCATGGCGGAAAAGTCGGAATCCTTTAGGCCGAACGCCTCATAGGCCGCGCCGATCAGTTTGACGCCATTGCGCAGTTCAGCGGCAGAGAAAATCTTCCGGCAATCGACCGGTTCCATGGCTGGCATCGTGAACTGATCACCCCGCAACTCAGCCATCACATGAATCGAGGCACGTTCTGGCTCGAGGAAATAGTCGTCTAGGGTCTCAAAGCCATGGCTGGCCATCGCGCCAATACTGTCGACCTCCAGGCTGAAGTCCGACAGCGCCTCGAGCAGCGCAAGCTTATGGTGAAAGCCTGTGATGGCAATGCAGCTATGCTCGACTTGGGGCAAGAGAACGGTCAGCGCGTGATAGGGCTGAAGAACCAGCGAGCCGGAACACGCATGGGGCATGGTGTAGAGCAGCGAGACGAAGTGCCGTCGCCGCGATTGAAAATATTCGACGGTCCCGCCGATCGTGTCAAGCGTGATGCTAGCACTACGAGCGCCTTGGCCATGTGCGGCAAAGGCCAAACCCATCGCGCCAGCGTACAGCATGATCCGCGTGAACCGGGCAACGACCGACGGTTCAAGATGCGGCGCGAGCGTCTGACGCACGGCCAACCATGTCGGACCCGGATTTGAAACAAACGCGCCGTCCAGTCGGATCGCGCACAACCAAGCGCGAAGTCGATCATCGGTGACCCCGAATCTCGGCAGATTGATGAACTCCTCTATGGCCCGGATCGTCTCATGCCATGCCGCTACCGCATCATCACGCCGATATTGCGCTAAGACAGAGATTACGCCCTGGCCGTGCGCAGCCAATTGGCTCTCGATCAGAGTCCTCGCTTCATCTCCCGATATCGAACGCATGAGGCCTGTATCTCCCGAGCACTAGCCTGAAAACCCGGCTGGAGTTCTCGGCATTCGCAGTTGATCATTGCGAATCTCATCACGCTCCCATCGTCACTCGTCAACTACCGATTAGCAAACCATCTCGCTTATCTCCATCTATGATCTCCGCCATGTGGAGTAGGGCCTGTGCCCCGCCCCTTCTTGCTCCAACGCCACATCCGCGTCCCTGTCGAAACTGAGGAGGACAGCGCTTCATATTGGTGCGTCTGCGACAACAAAATTCCGCAATGGGGAATGCTGCAAAGCAGCACTTAGCTACGGCGAATGGCAGCTTTGGGCCGTTCGTGTCGATCGACACCATGGGCGGGAAGCCGACGTTCGCTGCGCACTTGACGAACGGCAGCAGTGCGCAGATTGCGACCTTTGCAAAGTCCAGGCGGTAGGGCGTCGCTGGATGGCAAGGGCGGCCAGTTGTCGCCGGTTGAGAGCGCGCCTGACCAAGCAGACCCGCTATCTGCCGTCCTGGCGCGAAAGTTGCTTATGCAGGTCGGGCCGAAAGGGTCAATTTTTAGTTGTTGCGTAGGCATCTACATCCTCACGCCAGTAGATCCGGCTTAGATCATGAGGCATCGCCAACAGGGCCACATTGGCATTTCTAAGTTTCATCGAAAGTGATCCTTGTGGGCGCTGCACGACCTCCGCGAACTCGCCCAAAGAAATAAAAGTCTCTCGGAAACGCGTCAAACTGTCGGTTGTGACAACGGTCGCCCCTCGACGGTAGAACTCTGAGGTATCCACGCCGCACAATATTCCATGCTGGATCAAATACCCTACTGTTTTGGCCGTCACTCTTAACTGCCCGGCGGCGTCACCGATGGAAAAGCGGCTCTCCCGTGCGAGATCGGTTTCGTCCATAATAAATGTTCCGGATTTTCTACCTTCAGATGAATACTTTGCGTTTCGAAAGAACTTCTTCTCGCGTTCGTAGGCGTCGAGCATTTGCTGGGTAACAAAATTCATTGGTACGATACCGCCACCAGCGTCACGCTTGGCGAGACCTCGGTAAATCAGATCCTCCGCATTGCGCTTGGCGAACCCCTTCAGCGAAACCGACTTCTGTGGGTTCGATGAAGCCATTCCCTCCGAAGGCACGCCAAGCACCAGCACCCCTTTTCTGACGGAAAAATTGTCAAAGACGTGTCGCCGCACGACGTCACGCAGGGGCTCGAACTCATCGCCGAGACTCCGGCTCTTCAGCCACGCCATCCAGGGGCCAAAGAGTCGACCGAAAAACCTGCCGTCCACGACATCCACGCGAGCCATATCGGCAAGACAATTGGAAAGGGCTCCAGGTCCGTCTTTCAGTGTGTCGTAGCCCAAGGAACCATAGGTCATCCAGTCTGGCTCACTGTGCCCCGCCAGCGCAGCATCTGGCCCCTTTGCGACACGCAGGCCCAGCACTTCACATGCCCGCGACGCCACGTTGAGTTCGAGGCGGTCGATCCATCGGTCGCCCCGCCCGCTCAGGATGCGGTTCGTAATATACGCCTCGAAAGGGCTGGGGTTTGCCTGGACCACCGGCTGATCCAAAATCCAAACGTGGTGTTTTCGCAGCTGCGCCGCGAAGTCTCGGGCATCCTTGTGAAATTTCTCGGCTGGAAGGCATACGAGCATGCAGCTGTGTTCCGGGCAGCTCCTGATCGACGAGAATTTCCATTGGAGGCGGCGCGGCACACGCCACGACTCCGCTGCTGACGGCATTTCGGACCGTATACACTCCGGGCAGACGCGGATGCGTGTGCGCTGAAAGCTCTGAAGGGAGGCAAATTCGTCTCTCAGGCGAAAATGCCCCTTACCGACATGACGGATAGACACCCGCTCCAATGCGCCCACTTCATACCCTGCAAGCTGCGCCAATTGCTCTATGGCAACCTTCTCACCACGAAAGAGCGGGTCGATCGGAAAGGCAATGTCGCCGCAAAACCTCTGCATCGAAATGGCGCCGTTCCTGGCCGCAAGCCGCGACAGCAAGGAAGTAGCGGGCTCGCACGCGGCATGTGCCACCGTCAGCGGCAACTGCGGGAAGTTCGTTCCAGGAGTGGCAGGTAGGCTTTTGACCAAGCGAGGCTTCCGGGATCAGACAGAGGCTGGATTGGCCGGATCTTACGATCACCAGCTCAAGTGAGCAACGCTGCTATGATTTCAGGAAATTCCGCCGACTGGGTCAGTTACCTGTCACAAAAGTCGGTTTTGCTTGGCATCTGACAAGGGGCAAGTGGCGGACCGAGGAGGATTCGAACCCCCGACCCCTTGATTCGTAGTCAAGTACTCTATCCAGCTGAGCTATCGGTCCGTTGAGGCAGCGTTTACAGTTGGGGGCCGTGAACCGCAAGAGGCTTTTTTCAGGAAAATGACATGACGTGCAAGTCACCCTGAAAAACGCCTACATATCCCCCATTGGCAGGCGGATCTCGAAACACGACCCGGACTCACCGGTGCTCGACAGGCGCAGCGTGCCGCCGTGGCCGCGTACCAGCTCGGCGACGATGGCAAGGCCAAGCCCCGAGCCGCCCTTGCGCGCCCCGCCCTGAAACGGCTTGAACAGGTGCTCACGTGCCTTGGGGGGCAAACCCGGCCCGGTGTCGGTGACCTCGATGATCCAGACGTCGTCTTCCTCGCGTGCGGCAACGTTGATCTCGCCCGGCTGGCCGGTGCCGACGATCGCTTGGCGCGCATTGCGCACGAGGTTGGCCACCACGCGGTAGATCTGTTCGGGATCGCCGCGCATCTGCAAATGGGCCGGGATGTCTTCGGACAGGCTCAGATCGTGATCCCCGATGGCAAGCCGTTCAGCCTCGATCACCTCGCCGACCAGCTCGGCAAGGTTGAAATAGGTAAGCAGCGGCGCGGGCTCTTCGGCCTTGCCAAACGCCAGAGTGGTCTCGCACAGCGACACGGCGCGGGTGATCGAGTTGACCAGCTTGGGGGCAAGCCGTTTCACCGCCGGATCCTCGGAGGTCTCGATCCGGTCGGTGAACAGCTGCGCCGATGTCAGGATGTTGCGCAGATCATGGCTGACCCGCGCCACGGCGCCGCCCAGCTGTGCCAGCCGCTCTTTCTGGCGCAGGGACGCAGACAGCTGGGTTTCCAGCGATTGCAGCGCCTCTTCGGCCTCGCGCAGCTCGCGCACGCGGGCGCGGGGCTGGATGATACGGCGGGCGTCTTCGGGGGCCTCGGCATAGCGCTGCATCTGCGCCACCACGCCCTTGATCGGCTTCACCAGCAGGCGGCGCACCGCAAGGAACAGCAGCATTGCCGTCACCACCGAGATCACCGCCGACAGCAGCAGGATGCGCAGCCCGTATTCGATCATGGCATGGCGCAGCGGCGCGCTTTCCATGGTGACCTCGATCAGCTCCCCCGCTTGCCGTGACGGGTAGCCGATCACCCGGATCAGGCGCGGCTCACTGTCAACAAGCCGCACCATGGCATCGCGCATCAAGATCAGCGCGCTGGCATCGCGCAGATCGTAGGTCGCGGCCACCGGGCCGGGGATCGGCGAAGACAGCATCAGCTCGCGCGTGGAATTGCGTTGCAGCGCCACGTTGAACACCTCGGCATTGGCGAGCAGCTCTCGCTCGATGTCGGGGTCGATCATCTCGCCGGGCAGCAGCGCCAGCGAGGCGATCTGCGCCCGTTCAAGCCGGTCGGTCAGGTAATCCTCGCGAAAGCGCGCCACCGAGGGCAGGAAGATCAGCACTTCGGCCATCATCACGAACACCGCCGTGAGGATCAGAAAACGGCCAGAGAGCGAATTGAGCATATGCGTCCTGCTGTCCCTTAGGGCAGCCAGCGCTGCACCAGTCTTGTAACTTTTTTCACTGTTTCGTTTTCAAACAGTCTGGGGGAGAAATAAGTTCCCGCGAGGCGTTTGTTAAGCTCCCCGACGGTCGGATATGGCATCACCGCCCCTGCAACCGCGCTTAGCTTGAGATTCGCGGACAGGACAAGCGCCCAGGTTCCGATCAATTCGCCTGCCTGCGCCCCGGCGATCGACACGCCGACCGGGCGCCCCTTGACCACCATCAGCTTGAGCAGGCCCTGCGTTGCGCGTTGCGCTATGGCGCGATCGTTGTGATCGTGGGCAAGGCGATACACCTCGAGTTTTTCACCATATTTCACCCGGGCCTCGGCCTCGGTCAGACCGACCTGCGCCAGTTCCGGCGCGGTGTATGTGGCGCGGGGCAGGATCTGCGGGCGCAGCTTTGCCGGAAGGGCAAACAGAGCACTGCGCACGACAAGCCCGGCATGATATCCCGCAACATGGGTAAAACCACCGCCGGCAATGTCCCCGATCGCATAGACACGACGATTGGTCGTACGCAGGCCGCTGTCCACCTGGACGCCGTGCCGCGCGGGTTCGATCCCGGCAACGTCCAGCCCCAGCCCATCGGTGTTGGGTTTGCGCCCGGCCGCAACCAGCAAATGCGAGCCGCGCAGCGTTTCATCGCCGGCATCCAGCTCGATTCCGGGACGTACCGCGCTGATTGAGACATTCTCCAGAATGCGCACCCCTTCGGAGCGCAGCTGCTCCAGCACGATGGCGGCCATTTCCGGGTCTTCGCGGCCCAAGGCGGCGCCCGCCTCGACCACCGTGACCTCGCAGCCCAGCCGCCGGTGGGCTTGCGCCATTTCAAGACCGATCGGTCCACCACCGATCACCAGCAGATGCGACGGGCGGTCTCGCAATTCCCAGATCGATTCGTTGGTCAGGAAGGGCACATCCGACAACCCCGGAATCGGCGGAGCCATCGGCGACGACCCCGTGGCCAGAACGAATCGCCGTGCAGTGATACGCTTGCCCCCGACCTCGACCTCGGTGGGCGAGACAAAGCGGCCATGGGCGCGGATGACCTCAATCCCGAATCCTTCGAACCGTTCCTGACTGTCCATCGGGGCGATGCGCGCGATGGTGCTGGCCACGTGATCCTTGACGGCGGCATAGTCGACGCGCGGCACTTCGCTTGCGATACCAAACGGGGCCCCCGTGGTCATTTCATGCGCCCGGTGCGCCGCCGCGATTAGCGCCTTGGACGGCACACAGCCGTAGTTGAGGCAATCGCCCCCCATCTCGCCCTTTTCGATCAGCACCACTTTGACGCCCATTTGCGCCGCTCCTGCGGCCACGGACAAGCCGCCGGATCCCGCGCCAATGACACAAAGGTCGGTTTCAATAGTCTGCATGGTCATAATCCTTCAGATGTCTTTACGGCCACGAATGGCGCGGATCAGCATGGGCAGCGCGGCAAGCACCGCCAGCCCGAGAAGCGGGCCAAGCACCTGCGGCGACCACAGCAGCCCCAGATCGGGGTTTTCGCCCCGGTCAAATACTTCGCCCACACCGACACCGATCGAGGTAAATACAAGCGCGCCCGGCACGATGCCGACAGCGGTGGTCCATGCGAAATTGTGCAGGCGCGCCCCCACCAGCGCTGGCAGCAGGTTGGCGACAAAGAACGGCACGACGGGCACGAGGCGCAGCAGCAGCAGTGCCGAGATCTCATTGTCCCGCAGCCCTTGGCGCAGGCGGGCCAGCCGGCCCTCGCCCGTATCCATCTTCGCCGACAGGGTTTGGCCCAGCCCGGCGCGCGCGGCGAGAAAGATCAGCACTGCGCCAATGCTGGCAGCCGCGACATTCAGCGCTGTGCCCGCCGCCAGACCGAACAGGAACCCCCCGGTGACCGATGCCACCGACGCGCCGGGCAACGAAAAGGCGACGATGGCGACATAGGCTAACAAAAAGCCGCTGGCGAGCGCGGCGTAATGCGCCTCGCGCAATGCCAGCAACGATTCACGGTTGTCGCGCAACGTGTCAAAGGTGAGATAATCGCGCAGGGCGAACGCCCCGATCGCCGCAACGCCGAGGATCACGGCAAGCGGCAGATGGCGCAAGAAGGCGGGTTTTGTACGAGCAGATTGTGTCATGGCGTGTTTAATGGGGCCGTGCCGTCTCACATGCGAGACATTACATAAATTCTCACACCACAGTGATCCTGCGTGCGCGGCATCCGCGGTGCCAGCGACGGGCCTTCCACTTGGCCGGCGGTGATATTGAGGTTTGACATATCACCGGCCCCTCCCTATAGGACGGGCTTCGAATGATACTGGCTCTGCGAATCCTCTACAGGTTTCGTCGGGCTGACCGACAACTTGAGGAGTGAAGCGCGATGAAACGCACTTTCCAGCCGTCGAACCTGGTTCGCAAGCGCCGTCACGGCTTCCGTGCCCGCATGGCCACCAAGGCCGGTCGGCAGATTCTGAACGCGCGCCGCAGCCGCGGCCGCAAGCGCCTGAGCGCCTGATCCGGGTGCTTCGCCCATGGCGAAGCCCGGTTCTGCGATGACGGACCAGACTGAAGAAAAGGCCGCCCCGGCACTGTCCGAGGCGGCCTTTCCGCTTGCCGCCCGCCGGCTTGAAATCCTGCGCAAGCGCCCGGACTACCTCGCCGCAGCGCGGGCAGACCGGGCCGCAGCGGGATCTTTCATGCTGCAGGCACGGCGCCGCGACGACGGCAACGACGCCGTTCGCGTCGGCTTCACCTGTTCCAAGAAGGTCGGCAATGCCGTGGCGCGCAATCGTGCCAAGCGTCGCCTGCGCGAGATCGCCCGGCTGGTGCTGGCGCCGCGGGGGCGTTCCGGCTGGGATTACGTGCTGATCGGCTGGAAAGACGTCACGGCGGATCGCCCGTTCGACCTGCTCTGCGCCGATCTGGAAAAGGCGTTGCAGCGGGTGCATTCGGGCCGCGCTGGCAAGTCGCCGGATCGCGCGCCGCGCCGCCGGGGCCGCGGCGCATGAGCCCGCTGGCCGGGCTTCTGTCGCTGCCAGTGCGGGCCTACCGGCTGCTCTGGTCGCCCTGGGTCGGTCATGGCTGCCGGTTCCAGCCGACCTGTTCGGCCTATGCGCTTGAAGCGCTGGAAAAGCACGGTGCGATCCGGGGCGGCTGGCTTGCCGCACGGCGCATCCTGCGCTGTCATCCTTGGGGCGGCAGCGGCATCGACAACGTCCCGGACTGACCGGGCGCAACGCTTGCCGGCCCTGCCCGGCTTTCGGAAAGGCACCCTCATGCTCGACGACGGCGACGACATCCACCCGCTCTTTCACGGTGCACCGAAAAGCACCGAGTTCAAGAAACTGCGCAAGCGCATCGTGCAGAACACCCGCGAGGCGATCGAGCAATATGGCATGATCCAGCCCGGTGCGCGCTGGCTGGTCTGCCTGTCGGGCGGCAAGGACAGCTACACGCTGCTGGCCGTGCTGCACGAGCTGAAATGGCGCGGGCTGTTGCCGGTCGAGCTGCTGGCCTGCAATCTCGACCAGGGGCAGCCGGGGTTTCCCTCGACCGTGCTGCCGGAATTTCTTGAAAAGATGGGCGTGCCGCACCGTGTCGAATATCAGGACACCTATTCGGTGGTGGTCGACAAGGTGCCGCAAGGGCGCACCTATTGCGCGCTGTGCTCGCGTCTGCGGCGCGGCAACCTGTATCGGATCGCCCGCGAGGAAGGCTGCAGCGCCGTCGTGCTCGGGCATCACCGCGATGACATCCTCGAAACCTTCTTCATGAACCTGTTCCATGGCGGACGGCTGGCAACCATGCCCCCCAAGCTGGTCAACGAAGAAGGCGATCTGTTCGTCTATCGCCCCCTCGCCCATGTCGCCGAGGCCGATTGCGAGCGCTTCGCCAAGGCGATGAACTATCCGATCATCCCCTGCGATCTGTGCGGCTCGCAGGACGGGCTGCAGCGCGTGCAGGTGAAAGCGATTCTCGACCAGTGGGAAAAGAATGCGCCCGGCCGCCGTCAGGTGATGTTCAAGGCGCTGACCAATGTGCGCCCCTCCCACATGCTGGACCCCAAGCTGTTCGATTTCGTCGGTCTGGCCCTTGCAGAGCAGGAGAAAAGCGACATCCCGAAGCTCCGTTAAGCTGCGAGTTACCTCCTTGATCTAGTCCTGTTCTTCAAGAACAGCGCACGGAAAGGGCAGGGCGATGAATTCGAAGCTGAAAGCTGGCATCCTCCGGCAACGCACCGAGTTGGCGGAATGGCTCGGTGGCCAGCACATGCTTGCCTTCCTGCCTGCCCTGTCGCTCGCCGGTTTCTGGCTTGGCGGCGAGATGACGCTGATCGCAATCGCGCTGGGGCTGCCAGCGCTTTACGGCATCACCAGCACAAGGCGACAGGCGCTTGATCCCGACGGGCCGCTTCCCGACCTTATCGACGCCGCTGCGACGCCCGATCTGGCACAGCAGATGATCGACCGCGCCCTGAAGGCAGACATGGCCACCGCCTGTGTTCTGGTCGAAGCCGAAGGCCTCGACACCGTCGCCCGGCGGTCCGGCGATGACGCGGCGCAAGCGCTGCGCAGCACCTTGCTCAAGCGGCTGCGTGGCCTGACGCGGCGTGGCGACAAGGTCGTTCGCATTGGGGATTCGCGGTTCATGGTTCTGCTCGGGCCATCAATCCACCTCGATCTTGAGTCGCTGCTGACATTGGCAGAGCGGGTGCAACGCACGCTCGAAGAACCGGTAAGCTTCGAGACCGGCTCACATTATGTGTCGGTCTCCCTTGGGTTCTGCGGCTCTGCGCGACTGGAGGGCGAGCCGTCCGGCGCGCAACTGATCGAGGCCGCACAGACTGCACTGACCGAAGCGCTGTCACACGGGCCTTCGGCGATCCGCGCCTGGTCCGAAGGCATGCGCGCAGAGCGGCGCGCGCGCAAATCCCTGCTTGACGAGGTCGAGCACGCCCTGACCAAGGGCCAGATCCAACCGTGGTTCCAGCCTCAGCTTTGCACCTCGACCGGACGGATCAGCGGGGTCGAAGCGCTGGCACGCTGGATACATCCCGAGCGCGGCATCGTGCCACCGATGGAATTCCTTGGCGCGCTCGAGCAGGCGGGTCAGCTCGACCGGTTGAGCGAAGTGATCCTGCAGCACAGTCTGACAGCCCTGCGCGGCTGGGATGCGTCCGGTGTCGAAATTCCCAAGGTCTCGGTGAATTTCTCGGATATCGAATTGCATAGCACGCATCTGGTGGACCGTATCAAGTGGGAACTCGACCGCTTCGGCATCCCGGCCTCGCGACTCGGGATCGAGGTTCTCGAGACGGTGATCGCGGATAGCCCGGAGGGCATCACGGCGAGAAATATCGTGGGATTGTCGCAACTCGGCTGCCAGATCGACCTCGACGATTTCGGCACGGGCCATGCCTCGATCACCGCGCTGCGACGCTTTACCGTGAATCGTCTAAAGATCGATCGCAGCTTTGTCACCCGCGTCGATCGCGACGAAGAACAGCGCCGGATGTTGGCGGCGGTCCTCGGCCTCGCCGATCGCCTCGGGCTGGAAACCGTGGCCGAAGGAGTCGAAAGCGTCGCAGAACACGCATTGCTGTCGCAACTGGGCTGCGATCATGTTCAGGGCTTCGGCATCGCCCGACCGATGCCCGCCGATCAACTGGCTGACTGGGCCCGCCATCACGCCCAACGCATTGCTGGTGCCCAGAAACTGGGGCGCGGCGCAGGCTGATGAGCCACACCTGTCTAGTAACAAAAGGCCGAATCGCCCCGGAATCGGCTTGACCTTTGCAGGCCCTGCCTGTTGAACCCGGCGGTGACTTTCCAAGGACAGGGCGGCGACCGCGCATGGACGATCAGAACAAGAACCTGCTCATCGCAACCGGGCTGAGCTTTGTGGTGATCCTCATCTGGTTCCTGCTCTTCCCGCCACCGGAGCAGCAGGTCGAGGATCAGGCAGGGCCCGCTGCGGTTCAAACGGTCGACGGTTCCACCGCGACCGCCACCACCCCATCGACGGCCCCCGGCACCGATCCGGCTGCCAACGCAACGCAGGCGGAAACCGCCTCCGATGCGCCGCGCCTGCCAATCGACACGGCGCGCCTTTCCGGGTCGATCTCGCTGAGCGGCGGGCGCATCGATGCGCTGACGCTTAAGGACTACACCGTCAACCTCGACGAGGATTCGCCCAACGTCGAAATCCTCGAGCCCGTCGGGTCCGGCCACTCCTACTACGCTCTGTTCGGATGGGCTCCGGGTGCCGGCCTTGGCGGCACGGACGTGCCCGGCCCCAATACCGAATGGTCGGTGGAATCCGGCACGGTACTGGGGACCGACAGCCCGGTTACCCTGCGCTGGGACAGCCCGACCGGGCTTGTCTTCCGCCGCGAGGTCTCGGTCGACGACAATTACATGTTCACGATCACGCAATCGGTCGAGAACGGCAGCGACACTCAGGTGTCGGCCGCACCCTATGGCATCGTGGCCCGTCACGGCGAACCTGTCGACCGCAAGAAATTCTTCGTGCTGCACGAGGGCGTCGTGGCGATGGCCGACGGCAAGCTCGACGAGATCGACTATACCAAGATGCCCGACATGGACGTCATCGCCTCCGAAGGTGCGCGTGCCAAGGTCAGCCAAGTGGCCGAAAGCGGCTGGATCGGCTTCACCGATCACTACTGGATGACCACGCTCATCCCGCAAGGCGGTCCGTTCAAGCAGGTCGCGAAATACGACGATGCGCGCGACATCTATCAGACCGAAGCGGTGCAGCCGACCGTGACCCTCGCCCCCGGCGCAACCGCCGAGGCGACCACGCAGCTGTTTGCCGGTGCCAAGGAATACGAGACGATCCGCGATTATCAGGCCGCCGGCGTCGACCGTTTCATCGACAGCATCGACTGGGGCTGGTTCTTCTTCCTGACCAAGCCGATCTTCTGGCTGCTGCACCATCTGCACCAGCTGATCGGCAACATGGGTTGGTCGATCATCGCGCTGACCGTCATCCTCAAGGCAATCCTGTTCCCGCTGGCCTTCAAATCCTACGTCTCGATGGCGAAGATGAAGGAACTCCAGCCCGAGATGGAAAAGCTCAAGGAGCGCGCCGGAGACGACCGCCAGAAGCTTCAGCAAGAGATGATGGCGCTCTACAAGAAGGAAAAGGTCAACCCGGCCTCGGGCTGTTTGCCGATCCTTCTGCAAATCCCGATCTTCTTCTCGCTCTACAAGGTGATCTTCGTTTCGTTCGAACTGCGTCAGGCGGCCTGGTTCGGTCCCTTCCAGGACCTCAGCACGCCGGATCCCACCTCGCTGTTCAACCTGTTCGGCCTGCTGCCCTGGGCCGCGCCCGATGCAGGCAGCACGATGGCGCTGATCTTTGTCGGGGTTCTGCCGATCCTTCTGGGCATCTCGATGTTCATCCAGCAAAAGCTGAACCCGGCCCCCGCCGATCCGACGCAGAAGATGATCTTTGCATGGATGCCTTGGGTGTTCATGTTCATGCTGGGCGGTTTTGCCAGCGGGCTGGTGGTGTACTGGATCACCAACAACACCATCACCTTCTCGCAGCAGTACCTGATCATGCGCAGCCAAGGTTACACGCCTGATATCTTTGGCAACATCAAGTCCGGCTTCAAGAAGACGCCGAAGGACGCGCCGAAGGGCAAATGACATCGCGCCTTGCCCAGATCTGGCGCTACCCGATCAAGGGGGTCGGCCGCGAGCCCCTTGAGACGGTCACGCTCAAAGCGAACGCGCCCATGCCCGGTGATCGGGCGTGGGCGCTTCGCCATGACGCGGCCCCGCGCGGCACGGGCTGGCAGCCGCGCCGCGACTTCCTCGTTGTGGCGAACGGGCCGAAGCTGGCGCAGCTAACCGCCCGGACCGAGGCCGATGGCACCATCCTGCTGCACCACCCGGACCGCCCGCCGCTTTGCGCCGCGCCCGAGACAGACCCCGATGCGCTGCTTGATTGGGTGCGCCCGCTCTGGCCCGGCAACGCGCCGGACCAGGTCGTCCGGTCCCCGGCGCAGGGGATGGGAGACAACGGCAAGGCCGAGCTTTCCCTGCTGTCCCTCGCGAGTCTGAAGGCGCTTTCCGGCGCGCTGGGACAGGACATCGAAATCGAGCGGTTTCGCGGCAATCTGGTGCTGAACGGCGCCGCGCCCTGGGAAGAATTCAACTGGATCGGCAAGACGCTGCGCATCGGCGCGGCAACGCTTCAGATCACCGCCCGGATCGAGCGTTGCCGCGCCACCGAGGCAAGCCCCCGTACCGGCACCCGCGACGCCGAGCCGGTCCGGGCGCTGCACACAGTTTTTGGCCACCGCGATTTCGGGGTCTATGCGCGGGTCATTTCCGCTGGCAAGATCGAGATCGGAAACGAGGTAGAGACCCTATGACCAACCTGCCCTTCCCGCTTGCAGAAGAGCCTGACGAGCCCACCCGCGAACTTGGGCGCAAACTGTTCGCCGGCCCCGTGGATTTCCTCAAGGGCGTGGTCGCGATGGACGGCCTGCCGCCGGACGACCGCGCCGAGGTCTGTTTCGCGGGCCGCTCAAACGTCGGAAAATCCAGCCTGATCAACGCCCTGACCGGGCGCAAAGGGCTGGCGCGGGCCTCGAACACGCCGGGCCGCACGCAAGAGATCAACTATTTCACGCTGGGCGAGCAAAGCTATCTCGTCGACCTGCCGGGCTATGGCTTTGCCAATGCGCCGGTGGCTGTGGTCGAGAAATGGCAGCGCCTGCTCAAGCAATACCTGTCGGGCCGTGCGTCGCTGCGTCGTGCCTTCGTGCTGGTCGATGCCCGCCACGGCATCAAACCCGTGGACGAAGAGATCATGACCCTGCTCGACCGCTCTGCCGTGACCTTTCAGACCGTGCTGACGAAGATCGACAAGATCAAGCTCTCCGAGCGTGACGCGGTGCTGGCGCAGGTCCGGGAAAAGCTGTCGAAACACCCGGCGGCCTACCCTGAAATCGTGCTGACCAGCTCGGAAAAGGGCGAGGGAATCGCAACGCTGCGCGCGATCATCACCACCCTCCCCTGACAAAAACTCCTCGGACGAGGGCTTCTCGCAGGCCCACCGCAAACAAGGATCTTTCGCACGAAAGATCTTGCGTCCATCTGACGCATCCCGGACACAGGGGCGATCAGAACCACCGCATCGGAAGGATGCCCCGGATGAGAAAGCAGAAGATGGACCAGGACTGGATCGCCACCGCCCGCACCCTCAGCGAAGCACTTCCGTTTCTTCAGCGATACACCGGCTCTGTCGTTGTGGTGAAGTTTGGCGGCAATGCCATGGGCGATGACGAGGCGATGGCGGAATTTGCCCGCGATATCGTGCTGATGCGTCAGGTCGGGGTGAACCCGGTCGTGGTGCATGGCGGTGGCCCGATGATCAACGATCTGCTGAAGCGTCTGAACATCGAAAGCCGCTTCGTGCGGGGCAAGCGGGTCACCGACAAGGCCACCGTCGAGGTGGTCGAGATGGTGCTCACCGGCCTTGTGAACAAGCGCATCGTGCAGGCGATCATGGACGAGGGCGGCCGTGCTGTCGGCCTGTCGGGCAAGGATGACGATCTGATCGTCTGCGAGCCTGACGATCCCGAGCTGGGCTTTGTCGGCAAGCCGGTCGAGATGAACGTGCAGGTGCTGCGCGATCTGTTCAAGGCGGGCATCATCCCGGTTGTTGCGCCGGTTGCAACGGGCCGCCACGCGACCGAGACCTATAACGTCAACGGCGACACCGCCGCCGGGGCCATCGCGGGCGCACTCAAGGCCGACCGCCTGCTGCTGCTCACCGATGTCACCGGCGTCAAGAATGCCGCGGGCGAGGTGGTGACCGCCATGACCCCCGAAGACGTGCATGAGATGATAGCCAACGGCACCATTGCGGGCGGCATGATCCCCAAGACCGAGACCGCGCTGAAGGCGATCGAGGATGGGGTGCGCGCTGTGGTGATCCTTGATGGACGGGTGCCCAATGCCTGCCTGCTTGAGCTGTTCACCGAACTGGGGGCCGGCTCCCTGATCCGCACAGCCGCTCCGCCGGTGCGCGAAAATCGGTGAGTCTGGCGGCGCTGGAGATCGAGGCGCAGGCGCAGGGGCTGACCCTGCGCGGCGCCTTTCATCCCGCGCCAGACAGCACGCTTGTCTTGCTTGGCCCGGACGAGCCGCGTTTCTGGGCGCGGTTTCGCGAGGCTCCTGAATTCTGCTCGACCTCGCCGGACCCTCTGGATCTTTGGTCGAAGCGGGTGATCGGGGATCTGGCGCGGCGCTGGCAAGGCGATGCGATCTACCCGTCGGACGGGCCGCCCTTTCCGGATTTTCTCGGCTGGGCGCGTCAAAGCGGGCAGGCCCATGCCTCGCCGATCAATCTGTTGGTTCATGTCGATGCAGGCCTGCTTGTGAGCTATCGCGGCGCGGTGATCCTGCCGCAGCGCATCGCTTTGCCCCCTGCCCGCCCAAGCCCCTGCGACAGCTGCGCCGGTGTCCCCTGCACCACCGCCTGCCCGGTGCAGGCCCTGCGCCCCGGCGCCCCCTATGACGTTGCAGCCTGCCAGCGCCACCTGCGCAGCCCCGAGGGCGCAGACTGCCGCGACTTCGGTTGCAAGGCCCGTCGCGCCTGCCCCCTGTCGGTTGCAATGCGCCGCCCGCCCGCTCAGGCGGCTTTCCACATGGCCGCGTTCATGAAAGACTGACCGCACCAAAAAAGACTGGCCGCACCAACGAGAGGGAGGAGCCGCATGAAACGCCTCGTACTGATGCGTCATGCCAAGTCGGACTGGTCCGCCGGGACCCCCGATCACGACCGCCCGCTGAACCCGCGCGGCCGACGCAGCGCCGCCGCTTTGGGCGACTGGATGCGCAGCATGAACATCGCCCCGACCGAAGCGCTGTGCTCGACCGCGCTGCGCACGCGCGAAACGCTTGATCTGCTGAATCTGGATGTGCCCACGCGCTTTGAACAGCGGCTCTATCATGCCGGGCCGGTGGCCATGACGCGCTGCCTTGGCGAGGCGCAGGGCGACACGGTGATCATGCTGGGCCACAACCCCGGCATCGCAGGTTTTGCCGAAGAGCTGCTGGCCACCCCGCCGAAGCATCCCCGATTTACCGACTACCCCACCGGCGCTACGTTGGTCGCCAGCTTCGACATCGACAAATGGAGCGATCTTGCGCCCGGCACCGGCAGTGCCGACGCCTTTGTCATCCCGCGCGAGCTGCTTGAAACCAGCCCCTGAGCTAGTCCTTGGGCTCTGCGCCGGGCGGGTCGTCAAAGATTGCCCAGCCGTGCTCGCGCCCTGTCGGTGGCAGATCGCCTTCCTTGAGATTGGTCAGAATCCAGACCTTGGCGATCACGTTGGCGGTGATCGGCGCTGTCAGCAGCAGGAAGACGGTGATCAGCAGCTCGTGGAACGACACCCGCCCGTCGACCAGCAGGTAATACAGCATCGACGCGATCAGGCAGCCGCCCACCCCCAGCGTCGTCGCCTTGGTGGGCGCGTGCAGGCGCTGCATGGTGTCCTTCAGCCTGAGCAGCCCGATGCCGCCGACCAGACCGAAGACGCCCCCGATCACCAGGAACGCCGAAATCGCGATTTGCGCCACAAGGCCCGGATCCTCAGACATGACTTCCTCCATCATTCGATGATGTTGCCGCGCAGGACAAAGCGGCAGAAGGCCACCGTCGAGACAAACCCGACCATTGCAATCAGCATAGAGGCCTCGAAATAGATCGGCGTGCCCCGCCAGATCCCATAGAGCACCATCAGCGCGATGAAGTTGATGACCATGGTGTCCAGCGCCATGATGCGGTCCGCCGGGCCGGGGCCGAGCACCAGCTTGTAGAGCGTTGCCAACAGGCCGAAGCCATAGCAGCCCATGGCAAAGATCAGCGCGAATGTGATCATGGGAAGATCTCCTTCAGCCGGCGCTCGTAGCGGGTCTTGATGTCGTGGCACACCTCGTCGGGGTCATCCCTGTGCAGGCAATGCACCAGAAGCGCCCCGCCATCCGAGCTGAGTGTGGCCGACACCGTGCCCGGCGTCATCGTCACCGTCCCGGCCAGCACGGTGATCGCTTCTGGAGAGGTCAGCTCCAGCGGCACCACCACCCATTGCGAATGGATGTCGCGCTCGGGTTTGAACAGCACGATCTTCGCCACCGTCACGTTGGCGACGATGATATCCCACAGCACCACGACCACGTATTCGAGGGCCATCAGCGGCGCGCCCAGCTTTGGCCGGTTCGGCCAGTAGGGCGCGGTTACGGCGGGAATGAACACCCCGAAAACGACGCCAAGAAACAGGTTTCCAAGCGTGAACTTGTTGACCAGCATCAGCCAGACCACCGTCAGGGTCAGCGTCAGAAGCGGGTGGGGGAAGATGCGGCGCAGCATGGCTCAGTGATCCTCCGGGTCCTTGGTGCCGTCCTGGTTCTCCAGCACCGCGTCGATATAGGGGGCAGGCGCAAAAAGTTGCGCCGCGGTGGCATCGGTATAGCGCATCACCGGCCCGGCAAAGACTGTCAGCAGCCCGAGCAGGCCCAGAACGGCGATGCTGGGTGCGGCCTGCGCGGGGCTGATGGGCATCGGCTCGGGCGCGTTTGGCACAGGCTCGAGCCCCGGCGCGGTGGATTTCCAGAACAGCACGCTCCCCGCGCGGGCAAAGCCGACGATGGTCAGCAGCGAACCGATCAGCACCGCCCCCCAGATCCAAACCCGAAGGTCATGATCCTTCAGCGCATCCAGCACCAGCAGCTTGCCAAGGAAGCCGCTCAGCGGCGGCATGCCCGCCACGGCGATGGCGACGCCAAAGAACAGCGCCGCAAGCAGGCCGTTCTGCGCCGTGGCAGGCTGCACGGCCAGCAGGTCAGAGCCGCGCCGCGTCAGCACCAGATCGGCGACGAGGAACAGCGCCGCCGCCGCCAGCGTCGAGTGCACGAGATAGTACAGCGCTGCCCCGGCAGCCAGCGGGGCGAACCCTGCCACCGCCAGCATCATCGTCGCGGTGGACCCCAGCGCCGCGAATGCGGCCAGCGGCATCAGCCCTTTCGATCCCATCACGCCCAGCGCGCCAATCGCCACGGTGACGATAGCGGCGGGCATCAGCCAGTCGCCCGGCAATGCCCCGATGGCCTGCGCGTCGGGGCCAAAAACCACCGTGTGCAGGCGCAGAATGGCGTAGGCGCCAACCTTGGTCATGATGGCGAACAGCGCCGCCACCGGCGCCGGTGCCAGCGCGTAGGTGCCGGGCAGCCAGAACTGCACCGGGAACAGCGCCGCCTTGATGGCAAAGACGATCATCATCAGCATGGCAGCCACGCGCACCAGCGCGGCGTCTTCGGCCGGAATCTCCCGCACCTTCAGGGCCAGATCCGCGATGTTCAGCGTGCCGGTCGACGCATAGAGCGTGCCAAGCGCGATCAGGAACAGCGCCGAACCCGCAAGGTTCATGATGACATATTGCAGACCCGCCTTCAGCCGCGCCTCGCCGCCGCCGAAAATCGCCAGCCCGTAGGACGCGATCAGAAGGATCTCGAACACCACGAACAGGTTGAAGGCATCGCCGGTCAGGAACGCACCGCAAATACCCATCATCTGGAACTGCATCAGCGCATGGAAATGCCGCCCCTTGCGGTCCCAGCCGGTGGCCGAGGCGTGGATCAGCACGATCACCCCCAGCACCGCGGTCAGCAACACCAGTATTGCCGAAAGCCGGTCAAGCACCAGCACGATGCCGAACGGCGCGGGCCAGTCGCCAAGCCGATAGACCTGCACCTCGCCGCTGGCAGCGGTCACCAGCAGCCCCGCCGCGATCGCGCTCAGCACCAGCGCGGCGGCAAGCGACACCACCCGTTGCAGCACCACATCGTGCCGCATGACATAAGCCAGCATCGGCGCCACCATGGCCGGCAGCACGACAGGGGCGATAATCCAGTGGTTCACTTATCGTCCTCCTTGCGGGGAACGTTGACTTCGTCCGTCCCGGCCTCGACCGTCGCGCCCAGCGCGATCAGCACCAGCACCGCCGTCATCCCAAAGGAAATCACGATGGCCGTCAGCACCAATGCCTGCGGCAGCGGGTCGGAATAGATCTCGATGCCGTCCTTCAGCACCGGCGGTGCGCCAACGGCCAGCCGCCCCGTGGCGAACAGGAACACGTTGGTCGCATAAGACAGCAGCGTCAGCCCAAGGATCACCGGAAACACCCGCAGGCGCAGCATCAGATAGACCCCCGCGGCGGTCAGAGCGCCGACGGATACGGCAACGATCAGTTCCATGTCAGCGCTCCAGTCCCTGTACATCTTCGTTGCGCGCATCGGCGAGTTGTTTGGACGGGTCGTAATCCATCGGCTCGACATTCACCGTCTCGCCCGAATAGCGCGCCAGCCGCGACAGTGAGTACAGCATCAGCATCACTGCCCCGAGCACGGTCAGGAACACGCCCAGATCGAACAGCATCGCGGTTGCCAGTTCGAATTCCTCGAATGGCCAGATCTGGAAATAGCCGAACGCCGAGGTAAGGAAGGGCTGGCCGAACAGCAAGGCTCCCATGCCGGTCAGCCCGGCAATGACCACGCCAAAACCGATCATCGCGTGGTATTCGATGGTCTTGCGCTGCATCGACCAGCCAAAACCCGACGCCATATACTGCATCAGCAGAGCGATCGAAATCACCAGCCCCGCGACAAAGCCGCCGCCGGGCATGTTGTGGCCGCGCAGGAAGATATAGATCCCGACCAGTGTCGCGATCGGCATCATCATCCGCGTGACCACCACCATCATCAGCGGGTGACGGTCGCGCGAGACATCCTCGGGGAAGCTCCAGTTGCGCAGCTTACGCGAGGACGGCCCGCTCAGCAGCCCTTCCATCAGGGCGAACAGGATGATGCCGGCGATGCCCAAGACGATGATCTCGCCGTAGGTGTCATAGCCCCGAAAATCCACGAGGATCACGTTGACCACGTTGTCGCCGCCGCCGCCCTTGTAGCTGTTTGCCAGATGATAGGCCGAGATCGACGACACGTCGCGCAGCAGGAAGCTGTAGGCCAGAAAGGCCACGCTCGCCCCGGCCGCCAGCGCGATGATACCATCGCGGGCGCGCAGCAACGGCGAGCTTTCCGCCGGGGTCTGCTTGGGCAGAAAGTGCAGCGCGATCAGCAACAGCATCGTGGTTACCGTATCGACGGTGATCTGGGTCATCGCAAGATCGGGGGCCGACAGGTAGACAAAGCCGAAGGCGACCATCAGACCGACGACGCTGACCATGATCAGCGCGCGAAACCTAGTATGGTGCATCATCACCGCCGACGCCGTCGCCACCATCAGCAGCACGAAGCCCACGCCGACCAGCGGCGGCACCGGCAGCATCTCGCGCGTTGGCGTGGCAAGGCCTCCGCCCTGCCATGCGGCCCAGCCCAGCAGCGTCGTCGACAGCACAAAGATGCCGAGATAGCGCGAGATCGCGCCGTTGTGCATGGCATCCGTGATGCGGTCCGACAGCGCCGCGATGCCCGCGATCAGCCGGTCGAACAGCGCCTTGGCATGCGGGCGCGGCGTTGCCAGCCATGCGCGGTCCAGCGGGCCATGCGCCTTCATCACAAGGAAGCCGCCCAGCACCGCGACAACCGACATGTACAGCGCCGGGGTGACGCCATGCCACAGCTTGAGGTGGAATTCCGGCAGCGCGTCGCCGATGACCGCCGCGCTGGCAACACGCACCAGCGGCTCGGCGAGCAGGCCGGGCGCAAGCCCGATGGCGACCACGGCAATCGCCAGCAGCGCCGGAGAGATCATCAGGCCAAACGGCGGATCATGCGGCTTGTGCGGATAATCGTCGCGCACCGGCCCCAAAAACGTGTGCGAAATGAAGCGGAAACTGTAGGCCACCGACATCAGCGCGCCAAAGGTGGCGAGGATGATGATCGGCCACTCTCCTCCGAACCAATAGGTGTGCGCCGCCTCTTCCAGCATCAGCTCTTTGGACATGAAGCCGTTGAGCGGCGGAATCCCCGCCATCGACAGCGCCGCCACGCAGGCGATCAGCGCCGTGATCGGCATCAGCCTTGCCAGCCCGCCAAGGCGCTTGATGTCGCGGGTGTGCGCCTCGTGGTCGACAATGCCCGCGCTCATGAACAGCGCCGCCTTGAAGGTCAGGTGGTTGAGCACGTGGAACATGGCCACCACCGCCGCCATCTTGGTGCCAAAGCCCAGCAGCATGGTCAGCAGGCCAAGGTGGCTGACGGTGGAATAGGCCAGCAGCGCCTTCAGGTCGTCCTTGAACAGCGCGATGATTGCGCCCAGCACCATGGTGATCAGCCCCACGGTGGTGACGATCCAGAACCATTCCGGCGTTCCGGCCAGCGCCGGCCACATGCGCGCCAGCAGGAACACCCCAGCCTTTACCATCGTGGCGCTGTGCAGATAGGCCGACACTGGCGTCGGCGCGGCCATGGCATGCGGCAGCCAGAAGTGAAACGGGAACTGCGCCGATTTGGTGAAGGCCCCGATCAGGATCAGGATCAGCGCCGGCAGGTACATGTCCGAGGCGCGGATCGCTTCGCCCTTGGTCAGGATCACCGAGAGATCGTAGCTGCCCGCGATCTGCCCGAGGATCAGCATCCCCGCGATCATCGCAAGCCCCCCGGCCCCGGTCACCGTCAGCGCCATGCGCGCGCCCTGACGGCCTTCGGGCAGGTGTTTCCAATAGCCGATCAGCAGGAAAGACGATAGCGAGGTCAGCTCCCAGAACACCAGCAAAAGCAGGATGTTGTCTGATACCACGATGCCCAGCATCGCGCCCTGAAACAGCAGCAGAAAGGTATAGAACTGCCCCATCGGGTCATCGGGCGACAGGTAAAACCGCGCATAGACGATGATCAGCAGGCCAACCCCAAGGATCATCCCCGCAAACAGCAGCCCCAGCCCGTCGAGCATGAAATTCCAGCCCAGCCCAAGCTGCGGGATCCAGTCGAAGCGGAAACTGACCGTGCCGCCATTCCACACATCGGGCGCCATAGAGCCCAAAAACACCAGCGCAAGCACCGTCGGAATAGCGGTGAAACTGGCACAGGCATTGCGGCCCGCACGGATCATCAGCCCCGGCATCAGCGCGCCGATGAACGGCAGCAGCACCATGACGGGCAAAAGTCCGCTTGTCGTTCCCATCCCCGTAACCCTTTAATTACCGTCCGGGCCTTCTGAGGGCCTCATGGCGGACGCGTTCGCGTATCGTTAAGTAAAGATTAAGCACTTCCGCGCAGTATTCAACAATCCGAGAGTGAAAACCGACATCGTCGCATTTTGGCGGCTGTGCTTGCTCTGGCGCTCCATTGCGGATTAACTATCGATATGAAGAATTTCGATAGCCAAACATGATCGCCAAGCTGGAAATGCTCATCGCCCTCGCGCGCGAGCAGCATTTCGGCCGCGCCGCCGAAACGCTCGGGATCACCCAGCCAACGCTGTCCACGGGCATTCGCCAGCTTGAGGAACAGCTTGGGGTCAAGCTGGTCATTCGCGGCTCGCGCTTTGGCGGCATGACCCCCGAAGGCCAGCGGGCGCTGGTGCGTGCCCGGCAGATCGTTGGCGACACGCGGCGCCTGCGCGAGGAAATGCGCGCCTCTCGCGAAGGGCTTGCGGGCCATCTGCGGCTTGCGGTGATCCCGACGGCGCTGACATGGGCGTCCAAACTCGTCACCGGCTTTGCGGAAAAGCACCCGAATGTCAGCTTTACCGTCCTGTCGCGCGCCTCGACCGAGATCCTGTCAATGCTCGACGATCTCGAGATCGACGCTGGCATCACCTATCTCGATCAGGAACCTCTGGGCCGGGTGACGGCGCGGCCCCTGTATACGGAAAGCTACACGCTGGTGTGCCGCCCCGACCATGCTTTTGCCCAAGGCGACGCCATCGGCTGGGATGCGCTGGGGGACGCCCGGCTGTGCCTGCTGACCCCCGACATGCAGAACCGGCGCATCATCAACCGCCATTTCATGGAGGCGGGCGTCGGCCCCGCCGCGCTGATTGAATCGAATTCCACCGTGGTGCTGGTGGCCAATGTGCTGCACGGCGGCTGGGTGACGATCCTGCCCGGCGATCTGGCCGGGTTCCTGTGCGAAGGCAAACCGCTGGCCCGCGTGCCGCTCCGGGATCAGGGCGGCGGGCCTGCCGTGGGCCTGATCGCGCCACATCAGGAGCCCTATACCCCGGTGTTGCAGGCGCTTCTGGGCGCGGCGGAGCGGGTCGCACGATAGAGAAACCCTATCAGCTGACGAAACAGCGATATTGATTTGCCTATCGTTCATCTGGCACTTTCCCTCAACTTCAAGGGAGTACACGCCAGGATGCCTCACGCGGCCCCCAGCACCGACGACATCACCGCCCTGATCGAGACACAGATGCATCTCGAAGGGCCGCTCTTGCCGATTTTCCATGCCATTCAAGAGGCTTACGGCTTTGTGCCGCAAGAGGCCCTGCCGGTGATCGCCGAAGCGCTGAACCTGACGGTGGCCGAGGTGCACGGGGTGATGAGCTTTTACCACGACTTCCGCAAGACACCCGCGGGCGATGTGGTGGTCAAGATCTGCCGCGCCGAGGCCTGCCAATCGATGGGCGCCAACGCACTCTCGGCGGCGGTTCTGGACAAGCTGGGGCTGGACTGGGGCGGCACCACCGCCGACGGCAAGCTGACAGTCGAGCCGGTCTATTGCCTTGGCCTGTGCGCCTGCGCCCCCGCCGCGATGGTCGGCGGCAAGCTGGTGGCGCGGGCGGATCTGGCCCGGCTGGAAAAGGCGATGGAGGGCGCGGCATGAAGATCTGGGTTCCCATGGACAGCGCCGCCAAGGCACTGGGCAGCGAAGACGTCGTTGCCGCGATCCGCGCCGAGGCCGCGCGGCGCGGTGTCGATGTCGAAATCGCGCGCAATGGCTCGCGTGGGATGATCTGGCTGGAACCGCTGGTCGAGGTCGAAACCGAGGCCGGCCGCATCGGTTATGGCCCGATGGATGCGGACGACGTGGCGGCGATCTTTGACGGCAGCTCGTCGCTGGGGCTGGTCGAGGAGCTTGACTGGATGAAGCGCCAGACCCGCCTGACCTTTCAGCGCTGCGGCGTGACCGACCCGCTGTCGCTGGCGCAATACGAGGCGCATGGCGGGCTTGCCGGTCTGCGCCGCGCCATCGGCATGAGTCAGGACGCGATCATCGACGAGGTCAAGCTGTCTGGCCTGCGCGGGCGCGGCGGGGCCGGTTTCCCGACGGGTATCAAATGGGACACCGTGCGGCTGGCCCATGCGGATCGCAAATACATCGTCTGCAACGCGGATGAGGGCGACAGCGGCACCTTTGCCGACCGGATGATCATGGAAGGCGATCCGTTCTGCCTGATCGAGGGCATGGCCATCGCCGGGCTCGGCTGCGGCGCCGTGCAGGGCTATATCTACACCCGGTCCGAATATCCCGACGCGGTGGATGTGATGCGCCGCGCGATCGTGCTGGCACGCGCGGCCGGGGTGATCGGGCCCGATGTGATGGGTTCCGGGAAGGCGTTCGAACTGGAGGTGCGGGTTGGCGCGGGGGCGTATGTCTGCGGCGAGGAAACCTCGCTGCTGAACTCGCTCGAAGGCAAACGCGGCGTGGTGCGGGCAAAGCCGCCCCTGCCCGCGCTTGAAGGTGCGTTCGGCAAGCCGACCGTGGTGAACAACGTGATTTCACTGGCGACGGTGCCGGTGATCTTTGAAAAGGGCGCCGCCTATTACGCCGATTTCGGGTTGGGCCGCTCCAAGGGCACGATCCCGCTGCAGATCGCAGGAAACGTCGCGCGTGGTGGGCTGTTCGAGACGGCGTTCGGGATGCCTTTGGGCGAGATCGTGACCGATCTGGCGGGCGGCACTGCGACGGGGCGCCCAGTGAAGGCGGTGCAAGTTGGCGGGCCGCTGGGCGCCTATCTTGGGCAGGAGCAGTTCGACACGCCCTTCGGCTATGAAGAGTTCGGCGGTCAGGATGCGCTGATCGGCCACGCCGGGCTGGTGGTGTTCGACGACAGCGCCGACATGCTGGGCATGGCGCGCTTTGCGATGGAATTCTGCGCGGTGGAGAGCTGTGGCAAGTGCACGCCTTGCCGCATCGGCGCGGTGCGCGGGGTTGAGACGCTGGACCGGATCGCCGCCGGCGACGGCGCGGCGGTCGAGCTGCTGAGCGATCTTTGCGAAACCATGACCGATGGCTCGCTTTGCGCGCTTGGCGGGTTCACGCCCTATCCGGTGATGTCAGCGCTGCGGTTGTTCCCCGAGGAGTTTGCAGGCGTGAAGGAGGCCGCGGAATGACACTGTTGCGCCTGTGTGAGCGGCCCGACGCGGGGGCCAGCCCCCGCACCCCCGGGATATTTCTGGCCAGAAGAAACGCGAGGAGCGCCCGATGAAGGATTTCATCATTCCTTGGGATGACAAGGACATGGGCACCCCTGCCAAAACGGGCAAGCCGGTACATCTGACCATTGATGGCATTGCTGTGGCGGTGCCGGCGGGCACCTCGGTGATGCGGGCGGCGGCCGAGGCGGGGATCACCGTGCCCAAGCTGTGCGCGACCGACAGCGTCGAGGCCTTCGGATCGTGCCGTTTGTGTGTGGTGGAGATCGAGGGGCGGCGCGGCACGCCCGCGTCCTGCACCACGCCGGTGCATGACGGGATGAAGGTTCATACGCAATCGCCGAAGGTCAAGAAGATCCGGCGCGGGGTGATGGAGCTTTATGTTTCCGATCACCCGCTGGATTGTCTGACCTGTTCGGCCAATGGTGATTGCGAATTGCAGGAGATGGCCGGGATGGTCGGGTTGCGCGACGTGCGGTATACGCCCGGCGACAATCATTTCGATCCGTCCGGCACCGGGGCGCGGTCGCAATCCGAGGCGCGGTTGCGGATGCCTTCGGGTGAGGCCAATCCGCGCTACAGTCCCAAGGATCTCAGCAACCCGTATTTCACCTATGATCCCAGCAAGTGCATCGTCTGTTCGCGTTGTGTGCGGGCGTGCGAAGAGGTGCAGGGGACGTTTGCGCTTACCATCGAGGGGCGTGGCTTCGACAGCCGGGTGTCGGCGGGCGGGGCGGCGGATGATTTCCTGACCTCGGATTGCGTCAGCTGCGGGGCTTGCGTGCAGGCCTGCCCCACCGCAACGTTGCAGGAAAAGAGCGTGGCCGAGCTAGGCACGCCGGATCGCTCCGTGGTGACGACCTGCGCCTATTGCGGCGTCGGGTGCAGTTTCAAGGCCGAGCTCAATGGCGACGAGCTGGTGCGCATGGTGCCATGGAAGCATGGCAAGGCGAACCGGGGGCACAGCTGCGTCAAGGGGCGCTTTGCCTATGGCTATGCCAGCCACCCGGACCGCATTCTGAAACCAATGATCCGCGAGCGGATCGAGGACCCGTGGCGCGAGGTCTCGTGGGACGAGGCGCTTGGCTTTGCCGCCGCGCGGCTTGGGGCGATCCGCGAACAGCATGGGCGCAAGGCGCTGGGGGTGATCACGTCGAGCCGCTGCACAAACGAGGAAACCTACCTCGTGCAGAAGCTGACCCGCGCTGTGTTCATGAACAACAACACCGATACCTGCGCGCGGGTGTGCCATTCGCCCACCGGCTATGGGCTGGGGCAGACCTTTGGCACCTCGGCGGGGACGCAGGATTTCGACAGCGTGGAACAGGTGGATGTGGCGCTTGTCATCGGGGCGAACCCGACCGACGGGCATCCGGTCTTTGCCTCGCGGCTGAAAAAGCGCCTGCGCGAGGGCGCAAAGCTGATCGTCATCGACCCGCGCCGCATCGATCTGGTGAAATCCGCGCATGTATCTGCGGCGCATCACCTGCCGCTGACGCCGGGCACCAACGTCGCCGTGGTCACCGCGCTGGCGCATGTCATCGTTACCGAGGGGCTGTATGACGAGGCCTTCATCCGCGAGCGGTGTGACTGGGACGAATTCATGGCCTTTGCCGAATTCGTATCCGACAGGCGCCATGCGCCGGAATCCACCGCCCTGCTGACCGGCGTCAATGCCGGTGAGCTGCGTGCGGCGGCGCGGCTGTATGCAACCGGCGGCAACGCGGCGATCTATTACGGGCTTGGCGTGACCGAGCATTCGCAAGGGTCCACGACCGTCATGTCGCTGGCCAACCTCGCGATGATGACTGGCAACATCGGGCGAGAGGGGGTCGGCGTGAACCCCTTGCGCGGTCAGAACAACGTTCAGGGATCGTGCGACATGGGCAGCTTTCCGCATGAGCTTCCCGGGTATCGCCATGTCAAAGGCCCCGAGGTTCGCGCGATCTTTGAAAAGGCGTGGGGCGTGACAATCGACCCAGAGCCGGGCCTGCGCATTCCCAACATGCTCGATGCCGCTGTCGAGGGAACGTTCAAGGCGCTCTATTGTCAGGGCGAAGACATCCTGCAATCGGACCCCGACACGCATCACGTCGCGGCGGGGCTCAAGGCGATGGAGTGTGTCATCGTGCATGACCTGTTCCTGAACGAGACCGCCAATTACGCGCATGTCTTCCTGCCCGGCTCGTCTTTCCTTGAAAAGAACGGAACCTTCACCAACGCCGAGCGTCGTATCAACAGGGTCCGCAAGGTGATGGCCCCGAAGAACGGCTATGAGGATTGGGAAGTGACGCAATTGCTGGCGAATGCGATGGGCGCGGGCTGGGCCTATACCCACCCCGAACAGATCATGGCCGAGATTGCGGCGACCACCCCCAGCTTTGCCGGGGTGACCTATGAGCGGCTCGACGCGCTTGGCTCGATCCAGTGGCCCTGCAACGAAGATCACCCCGAGGGCACGCCGCTGATGCATGTCGATGGCTTCGTGCGCGGCAAGGGCCGGTTCATCGTCACCGAATATGTCGCCACCGATGAAAAGACCGGGCCGCGCTTCCCGCTGCTGCTGACGACGGGGCGCATCCTGTCGCAGTACAACGTCGGTGCGCAGACCCGGCGCACCGAAAACGTCGTCTGGCACGAGGCCGATGTTCTGGAACTGCACCCGCATGATGCGGAAAACCGTGGGCTGAACGATGGCGATTGGGTGCGGCTGGCCTCGCGCACCGGCGAAACCACGCTGCGGGTCAAGGTGACGGATCGCGTCTCGCCCGGGGTGGTCTACACCACCTTCCACCACCCCGACACGCAGGCCAATGTGGTGACCACCGATTTCTCGGACTGGGCGACCAACTGCCCGGAATACAAGGTCACCGCCGTGCAGGTGTCGCCCAGCAACGGGCCGACCGACTGGCAGGAAGATTACAACGCTCAGGCGGCGCAGGCCCGCCGCATCCTTCCGGCGGCGGAATGAGCCGGCTGGCGCACAGCCATCCGGGGATCGCGGTGCGGCGCGAGGGGATGCGGCAGGTGGTGCGCACCCTGCCCGAAGAAGTGCCCGTTGCGCTGGTGTTCGACGGCACCACGCAGACGGTGATGATGGCCACCCCGTCGGACATCGCGGATTTCGCCTATGGCTTTGCGCTGTCCGAAGGGCTGATCGCGCATCCGCGCGAGGTGCGCGACTTCGAGGCGGTGCCCCATGCGCGCGGCATCGAGGCGCGGATCTGGCTGCGCGACGATCGCGGCGCGGCGCTCAAGGAGCGTCGCCGTGCCCTGCTTGGCCCCACCGGCTGTGGGCTGTGCGGCATCGACAGCCTTGATCAGGCGCTGCGCACCCTGCCCCGGCTGCCCGATGGTGGCCCGGTGTTCGACCCGGCCGAGATCGCGCAGGCAACCGATCAGCTGCGCGCCCACCAGCCGCTGCACGACCAGACCCGCGCCGTGCACGCGGCTGGGTTTCTGCGCCCTGGCAAAGGTATCGAGATGGCCCGCGAGGATGTCGGGCGGCACAATGCGCTTGATAAGCTGATCGGCGCGATGGCGCGGCAGGATATGGACCCGGCGGAGGGTGCCTTCGTGCTGACCAGCCGGGTGTCGGTGGACATGGTGCAAAAGACCGTTCTGGCGCACTGCCCGGTGCTGGTCGCCGTATCGGCCCCCACCGCGCTGGCGCTGAGCGTCGCCGAAGAGGCCGGGCTGACGCTGGCCGCCTTTGCCCGCTCTGGCGGGTTCGAGCTTTACGCGGCACCCGGCCGCATCCGGGACGGAGATTCCTATGTCGCCTGACAAGATGATCACCATGGCGAACCAGATCGCCACATTCTTTGCCTCGCAGCCCGGCGACCGGGCGGGTGGCGTTGCTGCGCATATCAACGATTTCTGGGAACCCCGGATGCGCACGCAACTACTGGCGCATCTCTCCAGTGGCGGCGAAAGGCTGCACCCGCTGGTGATCGAGGCCAAAGATCTGATCGCTGTCCCCGCCGAGGCCTAGCTCGCCAGCATCCGCAGACCCTGCGTGACATCGGTGCGCACGGCAAGCCGCAGCCCCGGCTCATCGCCCGCCTTCAGCGCGGCGATGATCAGCTTGTGATATTGCGGCGCCTCGCTGCGCCGCAGCCGCGAATACAGCGCCCGCATCGTCGGCCCCATCTGCAACCACACCGTCTCGCACAGCGCCAGCATCGCCGGAGCCTGCGCCCGCAGGTACAAGGTCCGGTGAAATTCGAGATTGCTGCGGATGTAGCCGACCGCGTCGCGCTCGCGCACCACGTCGGAAATTGCGTTGTTGATGGTCTGAAGCCGGTCGATCAGCGCGATATGCGCCCGCGGCAGCGCACGCGACGCCAGCTCGACCTCGATCAGGGCGCGCAGAGCGGCCAGTTCCTCGATTCGTTCGTTCGACAGCTCGGGGGTCGACACCCGCCCCGACGATGACATCGACAGCGCGCCCTCGGCCACCAGCCGCCGCACCGCTTCGCGCGCGGGGGTCATCGACACGTCGAAACTTTTCCCGATGCCCCGCAGCGTCAGTGATTCGCCCGGCGGGATCTGGCCAAGCATGATCTGCCCGCGCAGCCCGCGATAGACGCGGTCATGGGCAGACGAGGCAACATCGGAAGCGCGGGGTGTCGGGGTCATGCGGTCATGTGATCACAAATACGGGCGGCGTCAATCGAATCGATAGCGGTGCAGCGCCCCGCCGTCGTCGCGCAACCAGGCGCGGGCGGCGCGCCAATCGCCATAGAGCTGCTCGACCACCGCCCAGAATGCCGCCGAATGGTTCATCTCGGCCAGATGTGCCACCTCATGCGCGGCGACGTAATCAAGCACCTCGGGCGGCGCCATAATCAGCCGCCACGAATACATCAGCCCGCCATCATGGGTGCACGACCCCCAACGCGAGCGCGTGTCGCGCAGCGTCAGGCGCGCGTAGGGCCGCCCCAGCGCGGCGGCATGCCGGTCAGACGCCTCGGCCAGCCTCTCACGCGCAAGCGTGCGCAGCCAGCCTTGCAGGCGCGCTGCGACCCGATCCGGCGCGCCCGGAACCTCGACACGCGTGTCCGACAGGACCACGCTGCGCCCAGCCCCCGGAACGACCTGCCGCAAGACACCCTCGATCGGCACCAGCGCCCCCGGCGTGATGCGCACATCCTCGCCCCGCGCCTCGAGATGCCCGCGCAGCCAGCCTTCCTTGTCGCGCAGAAACCCCAGCGCCTCTTGCTCGGGCAGACGGCGCGGCATGGTCAACGTCACCTTGCCGTCGATCTGGCTGAGCCGCAGCGACAACCGCCGCGCCTGCGCGGAGCGGCGCAAAGTAACCGCAATCGGAGGGTTGCCCGGAAGCGTGATCTGACCCATGAATCCTACCTGAATGACGCAAAGGCAGACTGCGCTTGACACAGGGCCTTTGACACTTGCCCTCTGATATGGCAGAGGGCGCAGATTGTCGACATGGCTGGCCGCGATACGGCCTTCAAGGAAGGGGATCACCCATGCCCAAGGAAGAATGGGGCACGAAGCGCGTCTGCCCGACCACTGGCAAGCGTTTCTATGACCTGAACAAGAACCCTATCGTCAGCCCGTATACCGGCGAGACTCTGCAGCTCGACACCGGCAAGCGCACGATGCTTGTCGCCGATGCGGCCGATGGCGCCAAGCGCAAGGCGGCTGCCGAGGATGTGGATGAGACGGATCTGCTGGACGAGGACGTCGAGGTCGATCTCGACGATGATGATGTGCTTGATGACGACGACGAAGACGACAACGTCTCGCTCGACGACATCCACGACGTGCCCGGCAACGACGACGACTGAGGCCTGAAAATTTCTTCCGCGGGCGGCGGTTTTTCCCTTGAACCCGCCCGCGGCTTTGCGTAGATCACGCCGCACGACGTCGGGAACGACATCGCACGGGGCCTTAGCTCAGCTGGGAGAGCGCCTGCATGGCATGCAGGAGGTCAGGGGTTCGATCCCCCTAGGCTCCACCAAACCTCTTTGAAAAGCACCAGATAGTTCTGCCTTTCTCATCAGAGGATTTGCCTCTGCCGTGCAGACTGGTTCTGTTTTTCCTATGAAAATTTGTGCTGCCTTGATCCGCGCCTTTCAACGCGTCGATCGCTGCGCAGTCCTTCCCCTTTCAAACCCGAGGGTGGCCCATGAGCGACCATTTCTTCGTCGTGACGGGCGGTCCCGGTGCGGGCAAGAGGCTCTGTTGCACAAAGCCTGTGAGGGATTCACCTTGCGAATCCAGTGCGATAACTGGAGGGGATGAGCAGACCGAC
>NZ_JAUOQN010000055.1:0-31454 GCF_030547555.1 Salipiger sp. 1_MG-2023
CGTGACCGAGGCTGTAGGATAAGTGTGTCCGGGGGAAGGGGCAGCTTGGCCATCAGCGGCTTTGTGCAACAGAGCCCAATGCGAGCAGCAACGTAATCGTTGCGAACCCTGTCAGGGAAATACCGAGAAGCGCTGACCACGTTGGCGCATCTTTTGAAAATTCAATGCTATAATTGCTTGCTACGGCTCCCATTCGGAAAGCAGCAAAAGACAGTACAGCAACGGGAACCGCCATTGAATTGCGCACGCTCTCGCGTCGGGTACGCTCCGCCTCGCAAAAGCGTTCGCATCATCTCCACTTGACGTGGAGATAGCCAGCGCTCTTGCTCGGCTCTCTCCATTTGTGTCAGCCCTGCAACGACTTCACCACGATCTCGCCTTCTTCGCGGGATTTCATCGCCATCACCGCGGCATGGGCGCCGGCGGCGGTGGTGAAGTAGGGGATCTTGTCGTAAAGCGCGACGGAGCGGATTTCGCGTGAGTCCTCGACCGAGGCCGCGCCTTCGGTGGTGTTCAGCACCAGCTGGATGCCGCCGTCCTTCATCAGGTCGACCACGTTGGGGCGGCCTTCATAGACCTTCTTCACCCGCTCGATGTTGACGCCGCCCGCTTCGAAGAACGCCGCCGTGCCGCCGGTTGCGATGATGGTAAAGCCCATGGCCGAAAGCACCTGCGCCGCTTCCAGCATCTGTTCGGTCTTGTCGGCATCCTTGACCGAGAAGAACACCGCGCCTTCGGTGGGCAGATCGGTGCCCGCGCCCATCTGCGCCTTGAGGAAGGCGCGCGGGAAGGAGCGGTCCCAGCCCATGACTTCGCCGGTCGAGCGCATTTCCGGGCCAAGAATGGTGTCGACGCCGGGGAAACGGGCGAAGGGCAGCACCGCCTCTTTTACCGAATACCAAGGCATGTTCGGATCGGCGAGGGTCATCGGGTCGGCCATCGGCACATCGGTGTCGTAGTCGGTGTCGGTCGCGTAGCCCTCGCGCAGCGGGAAGGCCGAGAGCTTTTCGCCCGCCATGATCCGCGCCGCGATGGAGGCGATGGCGCTGTCGGTGGCCTTGGCGACAAAGGGAACGGTGCGCGAGGCGCGGGGGTTCACCTCGATCAGGTAGATGTCGGTGCCCTTGACCGCGAATTGCACGTTCATCAACCCGACCACGTGCAGCGCGATGGCCAGCGCCTCGGTCTGCCGCTCGATCTCTTTGATGATGTCGCGGCTCAGCGAGTAGGGCGGCAGCGAGCAGGCCGAGTCGCCGGAATGCACGCCGGCCTCTTCGATGTGCTGCATGATGCCGGTGACATGCACCGACTCGCCGTCGCAGAGCGCATCGACGTCAAGCTCGGTTGCGCCAGACAGGTAGTGATCGAGCAGCACCGGGCTGTCGCCGGACACCACCACCGCCTCGCGGATGTAGCGTTCCAGATGCGCCATGTCGCGCACGATCTCCATCGCGCGCCCGCCCAGCACATAGGACGGGCGGATCACCAGCGGGAAGCCGATGTCCTCGGCAATCGCCAGCGCCTGCGCGTCGGTGGAGGCGATGCCGTTCTTGGGCTGCTTCAGGCCAAGCTGGTTGACCAGCGCCTGAAACCGCTCGCGGTCTTCGGCAAGGTCGATGGCGTCGGGGGTGGTGCCAAGGATCGGGATGCCCTCGGCCTCGAGCGCGTCGGCCAGCTTCAGTGGGGTCTGGCCGCCGAACTGCACGATGACACCATGCAGCGTGCCGTTTTCCAGCTCAACCCGCAGGATCTCCATCACGTGTTCAAAGGTCAGCGGTTCGAAATAGAGCCGGTCCGAGGTGTCGTAATCGGTCGACACGGTCTCGGGGTTGCAGTTGATCATGATGGTTTCGTAGCCGACATCCGACAGCGCGAAGCAGGCGTGACAGCAGCAATAGTCGAATTCGATACCTTGCCCGATGCGGTTCGGGCCACCGCCAAGGATCACCACCTTCTTGCGATCCGAGGGGCGGGATTCGCATTCGACCTCGCCCATCATCGGCTCTTCGTAGGTGGAATACATGTAGGGGGTCTGCGCTTCGAATTCGGCGGCGCAGGTGTCGATGCGCTTGAACACGGCGGTAACGCCAAGCGCGATGCGGCGCTTGCGCACGTCCTTTTCGCTGAACCCGGTCAGCTTGGCGAGGCGGGCATCGGTGAAGCCCATCATCTTGAGCATGCGCAGCCCGTCTTCGTCCTGCGGCAGGCCGTTTTCGCGCACCTCGGCTTCGGCATCGACGATTTCGCGGATGCGGGCAAGAAACCACGGGTCGAACATGGTGACGGCGTGGATCTCATCATTGGACAGGCCGTGGCGCATGGCCTGCGCGATGGTGCGCATGCGGTCGGGGGTCTGTTTGGAGATCGCCTTGATCACGGCGCTTTTCTCGGGGGCACCGTCGATTTCGATCTCATCGAACCCGGTGAGGCCGGATTCCATCGAAGCCAGCGCCTTTTGCAGCGACTCGTGGATGGTGCGGCCAATGGCCATCGCCTCGCCCACGGATTTCATCGCGGTGGTGAGGTGCGGCTCGGAGCCGGGGAATTTCTCGAAGGCGAACTTGGGGATCTTGGTGACCACGTAGTCGATGGTCGGCTCGAAGCTGGCGGGCGTCACCTTGGTGATGTCATTGTCGAGCTCGTCGAGCGTGTAGCCGACGGCCAGCTTGGCGGCGATTTTCGCAATCGGAAAACCGGTCGCCTTGGACGCCAGCGCCGAGGAGCGCGACACCCGCGGGTTCATCTCGATCACCACCATGCGGCCGTTTTCCGGGTTGATCGCCCATTGCACGTTGGATCCGCCGGTTTCCACGCCGATCTCGCGCAGAACGGCGATGCTGCCGTTGCGCATGATCTGGTATTCCTTGTCGGTCAGGGTCAGCGCCGGGGCGACGGTGATCGAATCGCCGGTGTGCACGCCCATGGGATCGACGTTTTCGATGGCGCAGACGATGATGGCGTTGTCGGCTTTGTCGCGCACCACCTCCATCTCGAATTCCTTCCAGCCCAGAAGCGATTCGTCGACGAGGATCTGGTTCACCGGCGAGGCATCCATGCCGGTGCGGCAGTAATGGATGTAATCTTCGCGGTTGTAGGCGACGCCGCCGCCAGTGCCCCCAAGGGTAAAGGCGGGGCGGATGATCGCGGGCAGGCCGATGGTTTCCAGCGCTTCAAGCGCAATCGCGACCCCGGCATCCAGGTCGGCCTTGCCACTCGGCTTTTTCGGCGCGGTGACGATGGTGGCGGCGGGGTTTTCCAGCCCGATGCGGTCCATCGCCTCGCGGAACAGGGCGCGGTCTTCGGCCATCTCGATGGCCTCGCGCTTGGCGCCGATCATCTCGACGCCGTATTTGGCAAGCACGCCCATTTCCTCGAGCTTCAGCGAGGTGTTGAGCCCGGTCTGCCCGCCCATGGTCGGCAGCAGCGCGTCGGGGCGTTCCTTTTCGATGATCTTGGCGACCACCTCGGGGGTGATGGGTTCGATATAGGTGGCATCGGCAAGGCCCGGATCGGTCATGATCGTCGCGGGATTCGAGTTCACCAGAATGACGCGGTAGCCTTCTTCGCGCAGCGCCTTGCAGGCCTGTGCGCCAGAGTAATCGAATTCGCAGGCCTGGCCGATGATGATGGGCCCGGCGCCGATGATCATAATGGACTTGATATCGGTTCTTTTGGGCATCGTTCGACCTCTGGCTTTGGGTGTTCTGGCGCGTATGCGACGGGCACGGGGAAGCGGCGGGGGAGACGCTGCAACCCGCAAATTGTCGTGCGTTATAGAGAAGCGCGGGGGCCACGCAACCCTAATCCGCCGCCGATTGCTACCGCTCGCAGGGCCGGGAAACCTCTTGCGAAAGATCCTGATGGGCGCCGCGCCGGGCGCGCAGAATTCACCGGCGAAAATTCTTCGGTGGGGGCGGTGCTTACTGGGCGGCGTGGCCCAGCCGTGCGGGCGCATCATCGTGGTAGAGATAATCGCGGGTCGTCGGTACGGCATATTGCCGGTGCGACAGTTGCAGGTGGAACACCCCCTGAAACATCTCTTCGAAACTGGCTTCGCAGGCCACGAGGTAAAACCGCCACATCCGCACGAAGGTCTCGTCATACATCGCGCGCACCTGCGGCAGCGCGGCTTCGAAGCGTTGCCGCCAGTGATGCAGCGTCGGGCCGTAATGGCCGCGCAGCACCTCGACATCCGCCGCCCAAAGGCCGCTTTTCTCGATCGAGGCCGAGACCTCGGATAGCGATGGAATATAGCCGCCGGGAAAGATGTACTTGTCGAGCCATTTCGACGTTGGCCGCGGCTCCGAGACATGGCCGATGGTGTGGATCAGCGCGATCCCGTCGGGGGCCAGAATATCGTGCAGCTTGGCGAAATACACATCCAGCTGCGGGTAGCCGACATGTTCGAGCATCCCGACCGAGACGATCCGGTCATAGGTCCGCTCGACCTTGCGGTAATCGCGCAGCACGAAGTTCACCGAGTCCTCCAGCCCTGCCGCCTTGGCCCGCGCCCGCGCCGTGGCAAGCTGGTTCTCGGACAGGGTCACGCCGGTCACCTTCGCCCTGTAATCGCGCGCCAGCGTCAGCGCCATGCCGCCCCAGCCGCAGCCGATATCCAGCACTGACATGCCGGGCGTGATCCGCAGCTTGCGGGCGATGTGCTGCTTTTTTGCTGCCTGCGCCTGTTCCAGCGTCATCTCCGGGTGGGCCCAGTAGGCGCAGGAATACTGCATGTCGGCGTCAAGGAAGAGCCGGTAGAGGTCATCGGAAATGTCGTAATGGTGATGCACGTTGCGCTGGCTTCGTTTCGGAGAGTTGCGCTGTTCGATACTGCGCGTCCAGCTGCGCAGCGCCTGCACCGCATCGAACCATCCGGGCATGTCGCCCTGTTGCTGATTGCGGATCAGCAGCGCCAGAAAATCGTAGAGCGCCTCGGGCGCCACCACCAGCCGCCCGTCCATGTAGCCCTCTCCCAGCGCCATCACCGGCCGCTTTGCGAGATCTTTCACGATGCTGTCGTCCGCCAGCCGGACTTCGGCTTCAAGCGAGCCTCCCGGCCCATAGCTTCGCAGCTCGCCATCCGGCCATGTTACCCTGATCCGACCGACCACGATCAGCTTTCTCAACATCTTGTCGAGCACGGTCTTCCACATCTCGAGCACCCCCATGCGTAGGATTTGCAAGGAACACCCCGGCGTGATGCCACGCGCAGGGCATCGCCAAACGTTAAAACGCTTGGTCTTTTCGGCAAGTTCCGACGCGCATCCCTTGACTTCCGGGGCGGCACAAGGTGTATCGGCGCCTGACTTTCCGGCAGTTTCCAAGGGGCATCCGATATGCACGCCTACCGCACGCACAGCTGTGCCGCGCTCAGCAAGGACAACGTGGGCGAAACCGTCCGCCTGTCGGGCTGGGTCAACCGCGTCCGCGACCACGGCGGCATTCTCTTCATCGACCTGCGCGACCATTATGGCATCACGCAGGTGCTTTGCGATCCCGACAGCCCGGCCTTTGCCGATGTCGAGAAGGTGCGCAGCGAATGGTGCATCCGCATTGACGGCGAGGTCAAGGCCCGCGCCCCCGAGCTGGTGAATGCCAAGATCCCTACCGGCGAAGTCGAAGTCTTCGTGCGCGGGATTGAGGTGCTGGGCCAGTCGGCCGAACTGCCGCTGATGGTCTTCGGCGATCAGGAATACCCCGAGGAAACCCGCCTGCGCTATCGCTACCTCGACCTGCGCCGCGAGGCGATGCAGCGCAACATGACGCTGCGCTCGGATGTGGTGCGCTCGATCCGCCAGCGCATGTGGGACAAGGCGTTCCGCGAATACCAGACGCCGATCATCACCGCCTCCAGCCCCGAAGGCGCGCGCGACTTCCTCGTGCCGAGCCGTCTGCATCCGGGCAAGTTCTACGCCCTGCCGCAGGCGCCGCAGCAGTTCAAGCAGCTGATCATGATGTCGGGCTACGACAAGTATTTCCAGATCGCGCCCTGTTTCCGCGACGAAGACCCCCGCGCCGACCGCTCGCCCACCGATTTCTACCAGCTCGACGTGGAAATGAGCTTTGTCACCCAGCAGGACGTGTTCGACACGGTCTCGCCGGTGATCGCAGGCGTGTTCGAGGAATTCGGCGAGGGCGCCAAGGTTGACGCGCCCGAAACATGGCCGCAGATTCCCTACAAGGAAGCGGCGCTGAAATACGGCACCGACAAGCCCGACCTGCGCAACCCGATCGAGATGCAGGACGTCTCCGAGCATTTCCGCGGCTCCGGCTTTGCGATCTTCGCCAAGCTGCTGGAACAGGACGGCACGGAAATTCGCGCCATTCCTGCCCCCACTGGCGGCTCGCGCAAGTTCTGCGACCGGATGAACGCCTTTGCCCAGAAAGAGGGTCTGCCCGGCATGGGCTATATCTTCTGGCGCGATCAGGGGCAGGGCATGGAAGCCGCTGGCCCGCTGGCCAAGAACATCGGCCCCGAGCGCACCGAAGCGATCCGGCAGCAGCTGGGCCTTGGCGTCGGCGATGCGGCATTCTTCCTTGGCGGCAAGCCGCAGGCATTCCAGCGCGTTGCCGGCAAGGCGCGCGATGTCATCGGCGAAGATCTGGGGCTGACCGACAAGAACCGCTTTGCCTTTGCATGGATCGTGGATTTCCCGATCTACGAAAAGGACGAGGAAACCGGCAAGATCGACTTCGAGCACAACCCGTTCTCGATGCCGCAAGGCGGGATGGAGGCGCTGCAGGGCGATCCGCTCGCGGTCAAGGGTTACCAGTACGATCTGGCCTGCAACGGCTATGAACTGGTGTCCGGCGCGATCCGCAACCACAAGCCCGACCTGATGCTCAAGGCGTTCGAAATCGCCGGTTACGGCGAAGACGAGGTGAAGAAGCGCTTTCAGGGTCTGTATAACGCATTCCAGTACGGCGCCCCGCCGCACGGGGGCTGCGCCGCCGGGATCGACCGCATCGTCATGCTGCTGGCCGGAACGTCCAACATCCGCGAGGTCATCATGTTCCCGATGAACCAGCGCGCCGAAGACCTGATGATGGCCGCGCCCTCCGAAGCCTCCTCGGATCAGCTGATGGAATTGTCGCTGCGGCTGATCCCGCAGGAATAATTTCGCCACATGGTATGACAGCGGCGCGCCCCTCGGGGCGCGCCGTTTGCGTTACTGAAGGTCGGCAAAGGCCGCCTGAAGCCGCTCGCCCGCCTCGATCACCCGCGCGCGCGGGGTCGCGATGTTAAAGCGCAGCCATGTCTCGCCGCCCTTGCCGAAGGGCGCGCCGTGGTTGGGGGCAATCCGCGCCTCTTGCTGAACGCGGCGGGCGATCTCGGCGTCGTCCATGCCAAGCGCGCCAAAATCCACCCAGGACAGATAGGTCGCTTCCAGCGGCATCGTCGTCAGCCCCGGAATCGCACTCACCGCCGCGTCGAAAAGCTTGCGGTTGCTATCCAGATACAGGTTCAGCGCATCCACCCACTCGGCGCCCTCGGGCGAATAGGCTGCCGTCGCCATGATCAGGCCAAAGCTGTTGGGCGACAGGCCAAGCCCTGCCATCTTTGCCGCGAACTGCGCGCGCAGCTTTTCATCCGGGATGATGACGTTGCCGGTATGCGATCCGGCGATGTTGAAGGTCTTGGTGGTCGCGGTCATCATGACCAGCCGGTCTTTGATGCCGTCGATCAGCGCCATCGGCGTGTGGCTGTGGCCGGGCATGATCAGGTCGTGGTGAATCTCGTCCGAGACCAGCACCAGATCGTGCTTGCGGGCAAATTCCGCCACCTGCTCCAGCTCGGCGCGGGTCCAGACGCGCCCGCCCGGATTGTGCGGCGAGCACAGCACCAGCAGCTTTTCGCTGCCGGTCATCAGCGCGTCATAGGCGCTGAAATCCATCTCGTAGCGGCCATCGACCTGTGCCAGCGGCAGCTCGCGCACCTCGCGGCCCGCGGCTTTGATGATGCGGTGAAAGGCGTGGTAGACCGGCGTGAACAGCACCACCGCGTCGCCCGGCTGGGTCCATGTCTCGACGCAGAGGCCGGTGCCGTTGACCAGCCCGTGGGTGGTAAAGATCCAGTCGGGCGACAGCTCCCAGCCGTGGCGATGCGACATCCACCACTGAATCGCGTTCAGATAGGCCGAATCGTCGCCGAAATAGCCGTAGAGGCCGTGATCGAGCATGCCCCGAAGCGCCGCCTGCACACAATCTGGCGGGCGGAAATCCATATCCGCCACCCACATCGCAAGGCCGTCATCGGGCGACACGCCATACAGGCTTTCCATCTTGTCCCACTTGGCACTATGCGTGCCCTTGCGGTCGATCACTTCATCGAAGCGGCTGGTCATCGGGGGGAGATCCTTTGAGTTGTTCGCGTGCGAACGGTACCCCCTGCCGTGCCGAGCGCAAGCCCCGGCGCTTGCGAAAACGGGCGCTTTTTCCTAGATCAGAAGCATGAAAGCGCCTAGAGGAGCCGCATGAAACGCAACATCCTCATCCACCCCGACCCGCGGCTGAAAAAGCTGTGCGAGCCCGTGCCAGATCTGTCCGACGATCTGCGCGTTCTGGCCGATGACATGCTGGAAACCATGTATGACGCGCCCGGTATCGGGCTGGCGGCGCCGCAGATCGGCATCCTGTCGCGGCTGATCGTGCTGGATTGCGCCAAATCCGACAACGGTGAAGAGGCGCGGCCCCTCGTCATGTTCAACCCGCGGGTGCTGGCAAGCTCGGACGAGCGCAATGTCTACGAAGAGGGCTGCCTGTCGATCCCCGACCAATACGCCGATGTCGAGCGGCCGAAGCTGGTCGATGTCGAATGGATGGACGCGAATGGCAATGCGCAGCGCGAGGAATTCGATGGGCTTTGGGCCACCTGCGTGCAGCACGAGATCGACCATCTCGATGGCAAGCTGTTCATCGACTACCTCAAGCCGCTGAAGCGACAGCTGATCACCCGCAAGATGGTCAAGTTCAAGCGCGATCGGGCGCGGGGATGAGCGTGCGTCCGGTTCTGCTATGGCCCGATCCGCGGCTGACGCAGCCCTGCGCCGCCGCCGATCCGGCCACGATCAAGGCGCTGGTGGGCGATCTGTTCGAAACCATGTACGACGCGCCGGGGCGGGGGCTGGCCGCGCCGCAGATCGGAGTACTGCAACGGGTCTTCGTGATGGATGCGGGCTGGAAAGACGGCGAGATGACCCCCATCGCCTGCATCGACCCCGAGATCACCGAGGTTTCGGGCGAAACCGCGACGGGCCCCGAGGGCTGCCTGTCGATCCCCGGCGTGACGGCGCAGGTGCGCCGCCCGGTCTGGGTGGAGATGCGCTTTACCGACCTTGCAGGCGTGCGGCAAGAGCGCCGCTTTGAGGGGGCCGAGGCCATCGTGGCGCAGCACGAATACGACCATCTCGATGGGCTGGTGCATTTCGACCGGCTTTCGCCCGAAGACGCCAAGGCGCTGCAGCGCGGCTATGAGGCAGCGCAATGACCGCGCGCCCCTGCATCCCATGGCCTGACAAGCGGCTGCGCACGCCCGCGGCCCCGGTCGAGGCGATCACCGACGAGATCCGCGCCATCTGGCGCGACATGATCGACACGATGGAAGCAATGCCCGGCGTTGGCCTGGGCGCCCCGCAGATCGGCGTGATGCTGCGACTGGCGGTGGTCGATGCCTCCGAAGAGCGTGGCCAGCCGGTGCGCATGGCCAACCCCGAGGTTCTGCACGCAAGCGTCAAGCTGCGCAGCCATGACGAGGCCAGCCCGAACCTTCCCGGCGTCTGGGCCGCGATCGAGCGGCCGCGCGCGGTGACGGTGCGGTTTCTGAACGAGACGGGCGAGATCGAAGAGCGGGATTTCATCGGCCTCTGGGCGACCAGCGTCCAGCACCAGATCGACCACCTGAATGGCAAGATGTTCTTTGACCATCTGTCGAAGACAAAGCGCGACATTCTGATCCGGCGGGCAAAAAAGCAGCGCTGAAACGGTCTGGATCTTTGCGCTGAAAGATCCAGACCCGGCCCCCGGTCAGCCTCGGCGCAGCCTTTCCAGCAGCGCGCGCGATGGCTGTCCGGTCACCGCCAGCCCCTCGCGCGCCTGATAGGCCGACACCGCCGACTCGGTCTTGCTGCCAAACACCCCGTCGGGCGTGCCCAGATCGAAGCCGCGCCGCGACAGCAGGGTCTGCAATTCGACCCGGTCATCCTTGGTAAAGCCGTATTGGTCCGGCGGGAAAGTGCCGCGCAGCGGGCCGGCCCCGGCGATTCGATCCGACAGATGGCCAACACCCAGCCCATATTTCTCGGCATTGTTGTAGCGCAGGATCGCCCCAAAGTTGCGGAACACCAGAAACGCCGGTCGACCGATGCCAGCGGGCGCAAGGATAGACCCGCTGAGCGACGGCAGGCGCCCGCCCGAGGCCGCCGTCACGCCCATCGTGCCCCAGTCCGACCGTGTCGTGCCACGCCCGGTCTGCCCCGCCGAAAATCCGGCGGGCAGGCGCACCTCAAGGCCCCAGGGCTCGCCCATCCGCCAGCCGCTTTTCGACAGGTAATGCGCCGTCGAGGCCAGCCCGTCGGTTGGATCGTCCGACCAGATGTCGCGGTGCCCGTCGCCGCGGAAATCCACCGCATAGGCTTGGAACGTGGTCGGGATGAACTGGGTGTGGCCCATCGCCCCGGCCCAGCTGCCGGTCAGGCGCGATGCGGGCACGTCGCCGCGCTGGATGATCCCCAACGCCGCGATCAGCTGCTTTTCAAAGAACGCGCCGCGCCGCCCGTCAAAGGCCAGCGTCGAGGTCGAGGATACCACCGGGATATCCCCTCGCCGGGCGCCGTAATTGCTTTCCATGCCCCAGATCGCCGTGACCACCTGCGCGGGCACGCCATAGCGCATCTCGATCTCGCGCAGCAGCGCGCCATGGCGCGACAGCATCGCGCGCCCGGTCGCGACCTTGGTCTCCGACGCTGCGATGGCGAAGTAATCCTCAAGCGAGCGGGTGAATTCGGTCTGGCTGCGGTCGCGGGTGACGACGCCGGGCAGGTAGCCTGCGCCGCGGAACGCCGCATCCAGCGTCGCGCCCGAGATCCCCTCTGCCATGGCGCGGCTACGGAAATTCGCCACCCATGCGTTCCAGCCGGGGTTGGGTTGCGGCAGCAGGTCGGGGTCGATCGTGCCGCCGCCCATGGGCGCGATGTTCGCGCCGCCTCCGCATCCTGCCAGCAGCGCCATTGCGCCGCCGCTGAGTAGTGCCATTCGTCTCGTGACCTGCATTCTGCCTCGTCCCCTCGTTTCGTGGGTGGTTCTTGGCAGGCACTGTGCCTTGGCGCCAAGGTCGCGGCAAGCCGGGCGGGCGGGTTTTCGCCCACCCCTTCACCCTGCCCATCGCCCAGCTTGCTGCGCGGCACGCACGCCCGAACCGCAACGGCACCCGGATGCCATTCGGCCCGGCGTTTGCATGGTTTGGGCGCAGGATATGACGACCGGGCGCTTGGGGCACCGCATCCTCTCCACATCTCTGTGCAACCCTGCTAAGCCTGCCCGGAGCGCATCAGGAGGGCCCGAACATGACCACGCCGAAACCCGTTGTTCTGACCATTCTCGACGGATGGGGCCTGCGCGAGGATGCGGCGTTCAACGCCCCCAAGCTTGCCCGCACCCCCAATATGGACAGGCTCTATGCCAGCTGCCCCCACGCCACGCTGGTGACCTTTGGCCCCGAAGTGGGCCTGCCGAGCGGGCAGATGGGCAATTCCGAGGTCGGGCACACCAATATCGGCGCCGGGCGCGTTGTGGCGATGGATCTTGGACAGATCGACCTTGCCATCGAGGATGGCACGTTTTTCGACAATGCCGAGATCAAGGATTTCGCGGCAAAGGTCAAAGCTGCGGCAGGCACCGCGCATATCATGGGCGTGGTGTCCGACGGCGGCGTGCACGGGCATATCGAACATATCAAGGCGGCGGTGACCATGCTCACCGATCTTGGCTGCAAGGTCGTCCTGCACGCCATCACCGACGGGCGCGATGTTGCGCCGAAATCGGGCGAGGCGTTCGTGAAGCAACTGAGCGACGCGCTCCCCAAGACCGCCAGCATCGGCACCGTCATTGGCCGCTATTACGCGATGGACCGTGACAACCGCTGGGAGCGGGTCGAGCAGGCCTACAACGCAATGATCCTTGGCAAGGGTGACAGCGCGCCCGACGCCGTGACCGCCGTGTCGCAGAGCTACGCCAAGGACAAGACCGACGAATTCATCCCCGCCACGATCATCGACGGCTACGCGGGGGCGCAGGCGGGCGATGGGCTGTTCTGCCTCAACTTCCGTGCCGACCGCGCGCGAGAGATCCTTCAGGCCATCGGCGATCCGGCGTTCGACGGGTTTGATCGCAGCCAGCCCCAGCTTTGCGCGCTGCTCGGCATGGTCGAATATTCCGATGCGCATAGCGCCTACATGAGCGCGGCCTATCCCAAGCGGAAGATCGTCAACACCCTTGGCGCATGGGTCGCCAAACATGGGCTGAAGCAGTACCGCCTTGCCGAGACCGAGAAATATCCGCATGTCACGTTCTTCCTGAACGGCGGCAAGGAAGAGCCCGAGGTGGGCGAGGACCGGTTCATGCCGCTGTCCCCCAAGGTCGCGACTTATGATCTTCAGCCCGAAATGTCGGAACCCGAGGTGGCCGAGAAATTCGTCGCCGCCATCGACAGCGGCAAATACGACCTGATCGTCACCAATTTCGCCAACCCCGACATGGTTGGCCATACCGGCGTTCTCGAAGCCGCCATCGCGGCCTGCGAAGCGGTCGATGACGGGCTCGGCAAGGTGTTGGAGGCGCTGGAAAAAGCCGGCGGTGCGATGGTCATCATCGCCGATCACGGCAATTGCGAAACCATGTGGGACGAGGCCACCAACGGCCCGCATACCGCGCATACCACCAACCTTGTGCCGGTGATCGTCTGGGGCGGGCCCGAGGGCGCTACCCTGCGTGATGGCAAGCTGGCCGATGTCGCGCCGACGATCCTGCAATTGATGGGGCTGGAGCAACCCGAGGAAATGACCGGCAAGAGCCTTCTTCAGTGACACGTCTGCGGCGCGTCGGGGGGCTTGCGGCGCTGGTGCTTGCGCTGGCAGCCCCCGCGCAGGCCCAAGATCAAGCCGAGGCCGCGCGTCAGGCGGCGCGGGCGCTCGAAGACGCGTCGCTGCAGCTTGACCGGGCCGACAGTGCCCGCGACCGGGTCAGCGCGCTGACCCAGACGGTCAAGGCCTATGAGGCCGGGCTTGGCGCCATGCGCGACGGTCTGCGCGAGGCCGCGATCCGCGAAACCGAGCTGTCTCGCAAGCTGCAAAGTCAGGAAACCGAGATCGCCCAGCTGCTGGGCGTCTTGTCCAGCATGGGAGGCAGGGCCGCGCCCTCGGCAATGCTGCACCCGCAGGGGCCGGTGGGCGCGGCGCGTGCCGGAATGATGCTGGCCTCGGTGACGCCGGGGCTGAGCGCCGAGGCGCAGCGCATCCGCGCCGATCTGACCGAGGTCACGAACCTGCGCCTGTTGCAGCAAAACGCCGCCGAAACCCTGAAGGACGGGCTGGCGGGCGTGCAGCAGGCCCGAACCGAGCTGTCTCAGGCGATTGCCGACCGCACCGACCTGCCGCTGCGCTTCACCGAAGATCCGGTGAAGACCGCCATCCTGATCTCGGCCACCGAAACGCTCGAAGGCTTTGCCTCTGGCCTGTCCGAGATCGCCGGGAATGAAAAGCTCAACACCCTGCCGCCGATCAATGATCGCAAGGGCGCGCTGGATCTTCCGGTGCAAGGGCAGATCCTGCGCCGCGCGGGCGAGGCCGATGCCGCCGGGGTCACCCGCCCCGGCATTGTCATCGCCACCCAGCCCGAGGCGCTGGTGACCACGCCCACCGCCGCCACGGTGCGCTATGCCGGGCCGCTGCTCGATTACGGGCTGGTGACGATCCTCGAGCCGCAGCCCGACCTGTTGTTCGTGCTGGCCGGGTTGCAGGTGACCTATGGCGCCGCGGGGCAGGTGCTGCCCGAGGGAAGCCCTGTCGGCTTGATGGGCGGCAGCTACGCCGCGCCGGGCGCGTCACCATCTGTTGAAGCGACTGGCGCTGGACGCACCGAAACGCTCTATGTAGAGGTTAGGCAAGGCGACGGACCGGTCGATCCGCTGATCTGGTTCGCAGGTCGGTAGGATTCCGGCGATGTATTGAAGACTTGGGATAGGATGCGCATGAACAAATTCGTGATGGCCGCGCTTGGCGGGACGATCGCAGGCGTCGTGGCGACGACGCAATTCGTCGGACCGCTGTTGGCGCAGGAGCAGGCCTCCAAGGCCAGCGTCTATGAGCAGCTCGATCTCTTTGGCGATATCTTCGAACGTATCCGCGCCCAGTATGTCGAAGATGTCGAACCGTCGGATCTGATCGAGGCCGCCATCAACGGCATGCTGACCTCGCTCGATCCGCATTCCAGCTACCTGCCGCCCGAGGATGCCGAAGACATGCGCGTGCAGACGCGCGGCGAATTCGGCGGTCTGGGGATCGAGGTCACGCAGGAGGACGGCTTCGTCAAGGTGGTCTCGCCGATCGACGATACCCCCGCCGCCGAGGCTGGCATCATGTCGGGCGATTTCATCACCCATGTCGATGGCGAGTCGGTTCTGGGCCTGACGCTGGACGAGGCGGTCGACCTGATGCGCGGGCCGGTGGGGTCGGAAATCGTCATCACCATCGCGCGCGAAGGCGCCGATGAACCCTTCGACGTGTCGATCACCCGCGACACCATCAAGCTGACCGCGGTGCGCACCCGTCTGGAAGGCGATACCGTGGTGCTGCGCGTGACCACGTTCAACGATCAGACCTATCCCAACCTTGCCGAGGGGCTTCAGGCCCGCATCGAAGAGGCCGGCGGCTTGGACGCGGTCAATGGGATCGTGCTGGACCTGCGCAACAACCCCGGCGGTTTGCTGACGCAGGCGATCAAAGTGTCGGATGCCTTCCTCAACGCCGGTGAAATCGTCTCGACCCGTGGCCGCGATCCGCAGGACGGCGAGCGTTACAACGCAACCGAGGGCGATCTGACCAACGGCAAGCCGATGGTGGTTCTGGTCAACGGCGGCTCGGCGTCGGCGTCGGAAATCGTCGCCGGGGCGCTCAAAGACCATCACCGCGCGGTGGTGGTTGGCACCAAGACCTTTGGCAAGGGCTCTGTCCAGACGGTGATGCCGGTGCGCGGCGATGGCGCGATGCGCCTGACCACGGCGCGCTATTACACCCCGTCGGGCCGCTCGATCCAAGCGCTTGGCGTGTCGCCCGACATCATCGTCGAGCAGCCGCTGCCCAAGGAAAACCCGACCGACGCCGAAGAGGGCAACAACCCGTTCAGCCGCTCCGAGGCCGATCTGCGCGGCGCGCTGAACAACGACAGCCTGACCGAAGACGAGATCCAGCAGATCGAGGAAGACCGCGCCAAGGCCGAAGCCGCCGCTGCGCTGCGCATCGAGGATTACCAGCTGGCCTATGCCATCGACATCCTCAAGGGCCTCAACGTGCTTGAAATCGACAAGTCAGAGTGATCAGACGGGGCGGGAAACTTTTCCGCCCCTATCCATGCAAGGCCCCGACATGACTCCTGAAGACATCGCCAGACTTCCCTATCGCCCCTGCGTCGGCGTGATGCTCGTCAATGAGCGCGGCGAGGTCTTTGTCGGCCAGCGTCTCGACAGCGAGGTGCCGGCCTGGCAGATGCCGCAGGGCGGTGTCGATCCGGGCGAGGCGCCGCGCGATGCCGCGCTGCGCGAACTCTGGGAAGAAACCGGGGTGCATGCCGATCTGGTGACGGTGGAGGCCGAAACCGACGACTGGCTGCCGTATGATCTGCCGCATCACATCGTGCCGAAGATCTGGAAGGGCCGCTATCGCGGTCAGGAACAGAAATGGTTCCTGCTGCGCTTTCACGGCAGTGACGATCAGGTGAACATCGCCACCGAGCACCCGGAATTTTCCATCTGGCGCTGGCTAAGCGCCGATGAACTGGTCGGCCAGATCGTGCCGTTCAAGCGTGAAGTCTATGCAAAGGTGCTGGCCGAATTCGCCGGGCATCTCTGAAGCTTTTTCATGGGCGGGGCATATCCTCGCCCGCGGCGTTGAGCGAGGGCAGTGCCTGTGGCACGGCGCTGCCCCCGATTTCAGCCTCGGGTCTTTCGCTGACGGGTGACCTTGCGCGCGGTCTTGGCATCCTTGCGTTTCGCGACGGATTCCTGACGTCTCTCTGGTCCGGGAGGCGTTCCCGGCCCCTTGCCCGGCCCGCGTTTGGGCGCCTTGCCCCAGTTGCGCTTGCCCTTGAACCCGCCGCGCGAGGGGCGTCCGCGCCCCTGCGGCATCTTGGTGTCTTCGAGTTCAAGCAGTTCCAGCCCGATGCCGCCGGTCACGGGGGCGGCGTCGACAAGGCGCACCTTCACCCGCTGACCCAGCGCGATGATGATGCCACTGTCGGCCCCCATCAGCGTGCCGGCGTCGCGGTCGAAATGGAAATACTCATTGCCGAGGTTGCGCATCGGGATAAGCCCGTCGGCGCCGGTCTCGTCAAGCTTCACAAAGACACCGAACTTGGCGATGCCGCTGATGCGGCCGCCGAATTCCGCCCCGATCCGATCAGACAGGTAGGCCGCAAGATAGCGGTCGGTGGTGTCGCGCTCGGCCATCATGCTGCGCCGCTCGGTGTCGCTGATCTGCTGGCCGGTCTGTTCCAGACGCTCGATCTCGTCATCGGTCAGCCCGTCATCGCCCCAGCCATGGGCGCGGATCAGGCCGCGATGCACGATCAGGTCGGCGTAACGCCGGATCGGCGAGGTGAAATGGCCGTAATTGCGCAGCGCCAGCCCGAAATGCCCGAAATTGGTTGGGGCATAATAGGCCTGCGTCATGCTGCGCAGGGTGGCAAGGTTGATCAGCTCGGCCTCTTCGCGCCCGGCGGCGTCGTGCAGCAGCTTGTTGAGATGCGCGGTCTTGAGAACCTGCCCCTTGGCCAGCGTCAGGCCCGACGCCTCGGCGGTTTCGCGCAGGCTGTCGAGCTTGTCGGCGGGGGGCTCTTCGTGGACGCGGAACAGCAGCGGCGTGCGGCGCGCGATCAGCTCTTCGGCGGCAGAGACATTGGCGAGGATCATGAATTCCTCGATCAGCCTGTGCGCGTCGAGCCGGGTGACGAAATTGACCGAGGTCACCTCGCCGTCCTCGCTCAGCACCACGCGCCGTTCGGGCAGGTCGAGATCCAGCGGTTGCCGCCGCTCGCGCGCCTCGCGCAGCGCCTCGTAGGCGGCGTATAGCGGTTGGATCACCGGTTCCAGCAGCGGGCCGCAGGCATCGTCGGGCGTGCCATCTTGCGCGGCCTGCACCTGCTGATAGCTCAGCGCGGCGGCCGAGCGCATCAGGCCCCGCACGAATTTATGCGAAATCTTGTCGCCCTGCGCATTGATCACCATGCGCACGGCGATACAGGCGCGCGGCACGCCTTCGTGCAGCGAACACAGATCGCCCGACAGCCGGTCGGGCAGCATCGGCACCACCCGGTCGGGGAAATAGCTGGAATTGCCGCGCAGCTTGGCCTCGCGGTCAAGCTTGCTGCCGGGGCGCACGTAATGCGCCACGTCGGCGATGGCGACCCAGATCACATGCCCGCCGGGGTTCTTCGGGTTGTCATCGGCCTGCGCAAACACCGCGTCGTCGCGGTCGCGCGCATCGGAGGGGTCGATGGTGATCAGCGGCAGCTCGCGCAGGTCGGTGCGGCCCTTCAGTTCTGCCGGTTCCTTGGCATCGGCCTCGGCCAGCACCGATTCGGGGAAATCGTCGGGGATGCCGTGCTGGTGGATGGCGATCAGCGACACGGCGCGCGGCGCGGTCGGATCGCCAAGCCGCAGGGTGATGCGCGCGCGCGGCAGGCCCATGCGGGTGCTGCGCGGGCCAGCCTGTTCGCCTTCGACCAGCTCGCCGTCTTGCGCGCCGCCGGTGGCATCTGGTGCGACGGTCCATTCCTTGTCCGAGCCCTTGTCGATGGGCAGGATGCGCCCTCCCTCGGCAGTCTTGCGAAAGATGCCGACAACCTTCAGCGCGGTGTTGCCGATGCGGCGGATCAGCCGCGCCTCGTAATTGTGATCGCCCTCATGCACCACCTGAACGCGGGCGAGGATGCGGTCGCCTTCGCCAAGCGCCGGATCGGTGGCGCGGGGCACGAACAGCACGATCGGCTCGACGCCCTCGCCATGCCATTCCAGCGGCTGCGCGAACAGATCGCCGTTGTCATCCGGTGCCTTGATCTGAAGCACGGTGACCGGCGGCAGGCGATCGGGATCGCGGTAGGTCTTGCTGCGTCTGGACAGATGCCCTTCGGTTTCAAGCTCCTTCAGGATACGCTTGAGATCGATGCGGGCAGCCCCCTTGATCGCGAACGCCTTGGCGATGTCGCGTTTGGAGGTGAGGGTCGGGTTCGCGGAGATCCAGTCAAGGATGTCCGTCTTGGTGGGCAGTTTGCTCATGATCTTCGCGTAGCATGGCGGCGCGCGCGCGTCATCGGCATTCTTTGCGCGGCGGTGTCAGGCACCGGGGGGCGAGCCGGTATCGCGATCGCCGGGGATTTGCAGCGGCACGGCGGCGCAGATCTCGCGCAGGGCCGGCTTCAGCCCTTCTTCCAGCGTCGGATGATAGAACGGCTGGTCCAGCAGGTCGCGGGCGGTCAGCCCCTGCGCGATGGCCAGCGCCAGCAGATGGCCCATGTGATCGGCGCCGGGGCAAAACAGATCGGCCCCGATCAGCCGGCCATCGGGGGCCGAGGCATGGATGCGGGCAAGGCCGGTGTTGCGATTGTCGACCCGGGCGCGGCCCTGATTGGTGTAATCGGCGCTGCCGGTCTTGGCGCCATCGTCCGGCGCGGCCCCGACGCTGACCAGCGGAGGATCGGTAAAGGTGATGGCCAGCGGGGTCTTGCGCGAGCTTGGCACGCGGGCCGGAAAGGCGACGGCGCCGCGCCCCGCGATGGCGCCTTCGTCGGACGCCTCGTGCAGCAGGGGGCGGGCGGCGTTGGCATCACCGATCAGGAAAATCGGCGCATCGGCGCATTGCAGGGTTTCGGGATCGACCTCCGGCAGCCCCTTGTCGTTCAGCGACAGGCCGGTTTTCTCTAGGCCCAGCCCCGCCAGGTTCGGCGCGCGACCGGTGGCGACGAGCACCTTGTCGAATTTATCAGAGCCGCCGTCCCAGTCGATGCGGATCTGGCCGTTGTCGTCTTGCGGCACGGGATGGGTGCCCAGATGCAGGGTCAGCTCGCGGGATAGAGCCTCTTGCAGGGCTGCCTGCACGTCCTTGCAGCGGGTGCCGCCAAGCTCATCACCCTGATCAAAGATCGCAACGCGGGTGCCAAGGCGGGCCATGGCCTGCGCCAGTTCCAACCCGATGACGCCGCCGCCGATGACGGCAAGGCTTTGCGGCAGGTCTTCAAGTTCGAAAATCGTGTCATTGGTCAGCAGGCCCGCAAGGTCGCGGTACGGCGGCGGGATCATCGGAGACGATCCGGTGGCAATGATGATCGCCCCGGCCTGCACCGTTTCCCCGGTGCTGAGCGCCAACCTGTCCGGCCCGGTAAAGCGGGCGCGGGCGGTGATGCGGCTTTTTTCGGGCAGTTTGGCGATGCCAGCGCGGGTGGCATCGACGAAATCGTCGCGCAGCTTGCGCAGCCGTTGCAAAACGGCGGGGCCATCGACACCAACGCTGGTGCGGATGCCAAAGGCCCCAGCGCCGCGTGCGTCCTGCGCGGCGCGGGCGGCACCGATCAGCAGCTTGGAGGGCATGCAGCCCACCGTGGCGCAGGTGGTGCCATTGAAGGCCGGGTCGATCAGCAAGGTGCGCGCGCCATTCTTGCGGGCGCTGCGTTCGGCGGCCAGCCCGGCGGTGCCCGCACCGATGATGGCAACGTCGCAGGTGAGGTCTGTCATGGCGCGGTCCCTTTCCGTATGCCCAAGTCAACGGAAAGGGGGCCGCCATGGTTCCGGCGATTGCCGTTCAGGCAGACAGATGCCTCAGCTTGCGAAGTAATCCGACAGGATGCGGGTATAGATCGCCTTGAGCTGGGTGATCTGCTCAACGGGCACGCATTCATCGACCTGATGCATGGTCTTGCCGACAAGGCCGAATTCCACCACCGGGCAATGCGATTTGACAAAGCGCGCGTCCGACGTGCCGCCTGTGGTCGACAGCACCGGCAGCAGGCCGGTCTGCGCCTGCACGGCGGTCTGCACCAGTGTCGACAGTTCGCCCGGCGGGGTCAGAAAGCTTTCGCCCGAAATCTTGATGCGCAGATCGGTGGTGGTGCCGAAGGCGGCGTCGATGCTGGCGGCCTCGGCGGCCAGCCAATCCGACAGCGACGCGCCGCTGTGGCAGTCGTTGAAGCGGATGTTGACGGTGGCGCTGGCCTGCGCCGGGATGACGTTGGTTGCCGGGTTGCCGGTGTCGATGGTGACCACCGCCAGCGTCGAGGCGTCGAAATGCTCGGTGCCCTCGTCCAGCGGGTGCGAGGCAAGCCGGTCCATCAGCCGCGCCATGGCCGACAGCGGGTTGATGGCGCGATGCGGATAGGCGGAATGGCCTTGCTTGCCGGTCACGGTAAACCATGCCGACATCGACCCGCGGCGGCCGATCTTGATCATCTCGCCCATGGTGTCGGGGCAGGTGGGCTCCCCGACAAGGCAGACCGACATCCGCTCATCCTGATCGGCCATCCAGTCGAGCAGCGCGACGGTGCCATCGGTGGCATCGCCTTCCTCATCCCCGGTGATCGCCAGCACGATCGCCCCGTCGGGCGGGGTTTGTGTCACATAGTCGATGGCCGCAGCGGCAAAGGCGGCGACACCGGATTTCATGTCGGTCGCGCCGCGCCCATAAAGGATGCCGTCGCGGATCTCGGCTCCGAACGGATTGGTGGTCCAGTCTGCCGGGTTGCCCACCGGTACCACATCGGTATGGCCGTTGAAGCCAAAGCTCCGGGCGTGGCCCTTGGCCCCCCAGCGGGCATAGAGGTTCGAGGTCTCGCCCCTGTCGACTCGGGTGCATTCAAAGCCGGCGTTTTCAAGCAGGCCCTGAAGCAGCACCAGCGCGCCGCCTTCTTCGGGGGTGACCGTCGGGCAACGGATAAGGTCTGCGGTCAGGGCGACGGGATCGGTGGTCATGTGGCGGCTCCGGCTGAGTTTTCCCATTCGCTACAGGCTTGCGCGGCAAAGGGCAAACCGGGGGATTGCGGCGCGCGGGCATGGAATCGTCTGGCGGGGCGGCGCCGCTTGCGTCAGGCTACCCCAAAGCCCGGAGGAGACATCATGCTGACGGATCCCGAAACCGATCTGACCCTGACACGCCACGTCGATGCCTCGCCCGAGGCGCTGTTCGCCTGCTGGACCACGCCGCAACACATGAAGCAGTTCTTTGTGCCACGGCCGCATCAGGTCACCCATGCCGAGGTTGATCTGCGTGTGGGCGGCCGTTTCAACACGGTGATGCTGGTCGACGGGCAGGAGATCCCGACCTTTGGCGTTGTTCTCGAGATCGTGGCGGGGCGCAAGCTGGTCTTCACCGATGCCTATACCGAAGGCTGGAAACCCGCGCCCGATCCGTTCATGACCGCGATCCTGACGTTTGAACCGGATGGCGACGGGGCGATCTTTACCGCCGTCGCCCGGCATCGCAGCGCCGAGGCACGCGCGCAGCACGAAAAGATGAGCTTTCACGAGGGGTGGGGCGTCGTGGTGCAGCAGCTCGAAGACTACGCGAAGTCGCTTTAGCCTTCGTTGAAGAAGGGCGTCACCTGCGCCACGATCACCGAATTCTCCAGAAGCGCGCGGGTCATCAGCGCGCGCTCGTCGTCGTCGATTTCGTGGCCCAGTTCCAGCCGCTCGTCCAGCGTGCCGTAGCCGGTCACGTCAAGCGGTGCCAGTTCGGCCTGCTTGAGAATGGCGACGGTTTCGCGCACGGCTTCGGCTTCGTCAACGCCGGAGGCGTAACACATCAGCCCCGCGCCGGTGCTTTCCTCGGGCAGACCATCACCGGCCTTGCGGCCGACCTCGACCACGAGCGTGTAGACTTGCTGTTTCGACGGTTTCTTTGTCATGCGCGGGCCATTGCCCCAGCCTGTGGCGGCTGTCAAGCGATGGCGCAGCGCTGGCGCAGGGAGAGTGTGCAGGCCGCCACGCAGTGTCAGGCGGCAAGCTCGACCGCGACCGCGCAGGCATAGACGGCGATCAGCAGCACGGATTCGATGCCGATGCGTGCCGGGCCTTGCCGCTGGCGCAGGATCAACCCGCCCAGCAGAATCGCGGTCATCAGCATCCCGGTCGCCAGCCAGAACAGGTCGGTGTCCCCCGCCGCCTGAAAGATCGACCCGTCGCGATAGGCCACATCGGAAAACACAAGGAACAGCGTGTCGAACGTATTGCCGCCGATGATGCCGCCCACCGCCAGCTGCAAGGCACCGCGGCGCACGGCGACGATGGTCGTCACCAGTTCGGGGAGCGACGTGATGACTGCCGTGACCAGCGCGCCGACGAGGCTGGAGGACAGCCCGTAGCGCGTGATGAATTCGCCAGCGACCTGACTGATGACCCAGCCCGACAGGCCCATCACCGCGACAAGCGCGGCAAAGATCAGCAGCGGTTTCGTGACCGGCGCATCCGGATCGTTGCCGTCATCGGGCTCATCCAGCCGCGTGTCGGAGGTTTCGACCGGGCGCCACATGGGGCTTTCCCCGACACTGGCCGACAATTTGACGCCCCACAGATATCCGAGGAACATGACCAGCGACACGGGCGAGACGCCGAAATAGGCGATATCCGGCCCGGCCATTGCCGCGATGGGCATCGACAGCAGGATCAACAACATCACCGCCTGAAACAGGTTCGCCGGTTCAGCGGCGGCGTGTTCCAGGTTCACCCGCTTGTACAGCAGATCGGCCACCGCCAGAAACAGCGTCTGCGCCGCGATCCCGCCCACGGCATTCGACACGGCAAAGCTGGCATCGCCGCCATAGGCCGCCGTCACCGACACCACGACACCCGACAAGGATGTCGCGCCGCCAAGCAGGAGGCCGCCGGCCATTGCCTCGCCCAGTTTCGTGCGGTCGGCGATGATATCGGCAAGGCGGGTCGCCTTGATCGAGGCAGCGACCACGAGGGCTGCGGCAATGGCAAAGGCGGTCAGCAGCAGGGACAGGGAGAAATCGGCGAACATGAGGCTCCGGACGTTTTCAGGGCATTGCATCAACGAAAAAGCCGCGCGCCCGGTGGACGCGCGGCTTTCGTCGCATGGAGATGTCGGGCGATCAGGCCGAGCGGCGGAAGGCCCGGGCGATGGCGATCAGGATGCAGGCACCGATGAAGCCGATGATCAGCTGGCCAATCCAGCCGCCCAGCGTCGAGCCGACGATGAACATCAAGATGGCGTTCAGCAGGATCGCCCCCACGATGCCAAGGATGATGTTCATGATGATGCCCATGTTCGATTTCATGAACTTTTCTGCGAGCCAACCGGCGATGCCGCCGACGATGATGGCCGCAAGCCAACCTAGTCCGGTCATTGTCTAACCCCTTTTGAAACTATGGTGCCGGGCTGCCCCCGGCGTCTGATTGGGTAACGGCGCGGGGCGGCGAATGGTTCCCGCCTCGGGGGGGTAGATTGTTCTTTGCGCTGGCGGAGATCCCGGCCCGGATCAAACAGTCTTAACGCAAAAGGCCGGGGACAAGCCCCGGCCTTTCCTGTCCGATGCGTTCCGCGATCAGTCGCGCAGCAGCTCGTTGACGCCGGTCTTGGAGCGGGTCTTTTCATCGACGCGCTTGACGATGACGGCGCAATACAGGTTCACGCCGTTCTTCGACGGCATGGTGCCGGACACCACCACCGAATAGGGCGGCACTTCGCCATAAATGACTTCGCCGGTCTCGCGGTCGACGATCTTGGTCGACTGGCCGATGTAAACGCCCATGCCCAGAACCGAACCTTCGCGGATGATGCAGCCCTCGACCACCTCGGAGCGGGCGCCGATGAAGCAGTTGTCCTCGATGATGGTCGGGCCGGCCTGCATCGGTTCCAGCACGCCGCCGATGCCGACGCCGCCCGACAGGTGCACATTCTTGCCGATCTGCGCGCAGCTGCCGACGGTCGCCCATGTGTCGACCATGGTGCCGCTGTCGACATAGGCGCCAAGGTTGACGAAGGACGGCATCAGCACCACGCCCGGCGCGATATAGGCCGATTTGCGCACGATGCAGTTGGGCACCGCGCGGAAACCTGCCGCGCCCCATTCATTGTCGCCCCAGCCCTTGAACTTGCTGTCGACCTTGTCCCACCAGCCGCCGCCCTGCGGGCCGCCATCGTGCTGTTCCATGTTCTTGATGCGAAAGCCCAGCAGCACGGCCTTTTTCGCCCACTGGTTCACATGCCACGAGCCGTCAGCCTGCTTTTCCGCCACGCGCAGCTTGCCGGAATCCAGCGCATTCAGCGTGTCTTCGATGGCCTCGCGGGTTTCGCCGCCGGTGGCGGGCGTAATGGCGTCGCGGCCTTCCCAGGCGGCTTCGATGGCGGTTTCAAGCTGGGCGTTGGACATGGGGGTCTCCTCGTGCGATCCGGGGTTTTGCAACGCCTATAACGGGCACGACCGCACAAGAAAAGGAGCCAGAGCCATGGCAAAGATGATCCACAGCATGATCCGGGTGCAGGACGAGGCGCGCTCTGTCGCCTTTTACGAGACAGCCTTTGGCCTGACCGTCGCCGACCGGCTGGATTTTCCCGATTTCACGCTGGTCTACCTGTCGAACGCTGAAACCGGGTTCGAGCTTGAGCTGACGGTGAACAAGGGCCACGATGAGCCATATAATCTGGGCGACGGTTATGGCCATCTTGCGGTGTCGGTTGCCGATCTCGAAGCCGAACATGCGCGCTTCACCGCCGCCGGGCTTGCCCCGCGCAAGATGATCGAATTTGCCCCGGCGGGCGAGGTGATCGCGAAATTCTTCTTTGTCGCCGACCCCGACGGATACCAGATCGAGGTGCTGGCCCGCACCGGTCGTTTCGCCTGAGACGGGCGCGGGCCGCGTTCCCCCCTTGCGGAATCGGCGCGGCCCGCGTATATGGCCCTCAACAGCGGCGCGTCGGGCCTCTCCGAAGCACCACCGGGAAACACCAACGGGCCGCGCGCCCGTTTTTTTGTGCTCAATCGGACCCGGGGAAATATGACCGACCTGATCGCCAGATCCGCCATCGACCAGCGTCTCGCCGAGATCATCACCCCTGTCATCGAGGACATGGGGTTTGAACTGGTGCGCCTGCGCCTGATGAGCGGCAAGACATCCACCCTGCAAATCATGGCCGAACGCCCCGAGGGCGGCATCGAGGTCGATCAATGCGCCGAGATCTCGACCGCCGTATCGGCGGTGCTCGATGTCGAGGATCCGCTGATCGACGCCTATACGCTTGAAGTGTCGAGCCCCGGCATCGACCGCCCGCTGACCCGGCTCAAGGATTTCGAGACCTACGAGGGCTACGAGGTCCGGCTTGAAACGCAAGAGCTGGTCGATGGCCGCAAGCGCTGGCAAGGCGTGCTGGCGGGGGTCGAGGATGACGAGGTGCTGCTCAACATCACCGAGAACGGCGAAGAGCACACCATCGGCCTGCAATTCGACTGGCTGGCCAACGCCAAGCTGGTCCTGACCGACGATCTGATCCGCGAGATGCTGCGCGCCCGCAAGGCGCAGGGTGTCGATGAAACCCAATTCGACGAAATTCAGGCCGACGACGCGGCCACCGACGAGGAGTAAGACCCAATGGCAATCACCTCTGCCAACCAGCTCGAGCTGCTTCAGACCGCCGAGGCCGTCGCGCGCGAAAAGATGATCGACCCCGGTCTGGTCATCGAGGCGATGGAAGAGTCGCTCGCCCGCGCCGCCAAGTCGCGCTACGGCTCCGAGATGGACATCCGGGTTACCATCGACCGCAAGACCGGCCGCGCCAAGTTCACCCGCGTGCGCACCGTGGTCGAAGACGAAGAGCTGGAAAACTATCAGGCCGAGCTGACCGTCAAGCAGGCCAAGCAATACATGGCCGATCCGCAGGTCGGCGACCAGTACGTCGAAGAGGTGCCGCCCGTCGACATGGGCCGGATCGCCGCGCAATCGGCCAAGCAGGTCATCCTGCAAAAGGTTCGCGAAGCCGAGCGGGACCGCCAATACGAAGAATTCAAGGACCGCGCCGGCACCATCATCAACGGCACCGTCAAGCGCGAGGAATACGGCAACATCATCGTCGATGTGGGCCGCGGCGAAGGCATCCTGCGCCGCAACGAAAAGATCGGCCGCGAGGCGTATCGCCCCGGCGATCGCATCCGCTGTTACGTCAAGGACGTGCGCCGCGAAGTGCGTGGCCCGCAGATCTTCCTGTCGCGGACCTCGCCGGAGTTCATGTCCGAGCTGTTCAAGATGGAAGTGCCGGAAATCTACGACGGCATCATCGAGATCAAGGCGGTTGCCCGTGATCCCGGCTCGCGCGCCAAGATCGGCGTCATTTCCTATGACAGCTCGATCGACCCGGTCGGCGCCTGCGTCGGTATGCGCGGCAGCCGCGTTCAGGCCGTGGTGAACGAGCTTCAGGGCGAAAAGATCGACATCATCCCGTGGAACGAGGACATGCCGACCTTCCTCGTCAACGCGCTTCAGCCCGCCGAGGTCAGCAAGGTGGTTCTCGACGAGGACGCCGAGCGCATCGAGGTCGTGGTGCCCGACGAGCAGCTGTCGCTGGCCATTGGCCGTCGCGGTCAGAACGTGCGGCTTGCCTCGCAGCTGACCGGTCTTGATATCGACATCATGACCGAGGAAGAAGAATCGAAGCGCCGCCAGAAGGAATTCGAAGAGCGCACGCGCCTGTTCATGGACACGCTCGACCTTGACGAATTCTTCGCGCAGCTGCTGGTGGCCGAAGGCTTCACCAACCTCGAGGAAGTCGCCTATGTCGAACAGGACGAACTGCTGGTCATCGACGGTGTCGACGAAAGCACCGCGGCAGAGCTTCAGACCCGCGCCCGCGAGTTCCTTGAAGAACAGGCCCGCAAGGCGCTGGAACACGCCCGCGAGCTGGGTGCAGAGGACAGCCTCATTGACTTCGACGGCCTGACGCCCCAGATGGTAGAGGCACTGGCGAAAGACGGCATCAAGACGCTTGAGGATTTCGCCACCTGCGCCGACTGGGAGCTGGCCGGAGGCTGGACGACCGACGGCGGCGAGCGCGTCAAGGACGATGGCCTGCTCGAAAAGTACGATGTCGATCTTGCCGAGGCCCAGACCCTCATCATGACCGCGCGTGTCTTGCTTGGCTGGGTTGATCCCACCGAGCTTGCGCCCGATGTCGATGAGGCGGCCGAGGAAGACGGCGAGGAAGAAGAAGAGGTCTGAGAATGAGCCGTGGCGGCCAGCAAAAACACCGTGAAGACGGGCCGGAACGGCGCTGCATCGCCACGGGCGAGTCGCAGCCGGCGTCGGGGCTGATCCGCTTCGTGGTCGGGCCGGACAATCAGGTCTTCCCGGATCTGGCAGAAAAGCTGCCGGGTCGGGGGATCTGGGTGGCCTCGACCCGCGAGGCGCTTGAGAAGGCGTCGGGCAAAGGGCTGTTCGCCCGCGCGGCAAAGACACAGGTGACGGTCCCAGATGGGCTGCCCGACCTTGTGGAATCCATGTTGGCGCGGCGGGTGGTGGACTACATCAGCCTCGCGCGCAAATCCGGCGACGCTGTTGCCGGGTATGAAAAGGTCAAGGCGATGCTCGACCGCGAAGACGCGGATGTGCTGATCCAGGCCGATGACGGATCGACCCGAGGAAAGTCAAAACTGTCGACTCCGGGGTGGGGTAGCTATATCGGCTGGCTGACCGCAGATGAGCTGGGAATGGCCTTTAGTCGGGAAAAGGTGATCCATGCGGCGCTTGGCGCTGGCGGACTCACCAAACGTGTTGTAGAGGAGGCCCAACGTTTGAAGGGCCTGCGCACTGGATGGGCCGGTGTGTCATCGGCGGCAGGGGCCGCCGGGGCGGCAGGGGCCGCCGGAAAGGACAAGAGAGCTGAATGAGCGATAACGACGGCAAAAAGACCCTGGGAGTAGGTGGCGGCGGACCCCGTTCGGGCTCCGTGAAGCAGAGCTTCAGCCATGGACGTACCAAGAATGTCGTGGTCGAGACCAAGCGCAAGCGCGTCGTGAAGCCTGCCGCTGGTGCCGGTTCCGGCAAGCCCGGCGGCAGCCTTCCCGGCGGGTCCGGTGGCAAGCGCCCCGCAGGCATCTCCGATGCCGAGATGGAGCGTCGTCTCCGCGCGTTGCAGGCCGCAAAGGCCCGCGAGGTCGAGGAAACCGCGCAGCGCGCGGCCGAGGAAAAGGCACGCACCGAAGAGCGTGACCGCCTGCGCGCTGAAAAGGAACAGAAAGAGCGCGAGCAGCGCGAGGCCGAGGAGCGCATGCGCGCCAAGGTCGAAGAAGAAGCGCGCAAGAAAGCCGACGCTGCGGCCGCCAAGAAGGCCGAAGCGGTGGCTGCCGCTGCTCCGACGCCAAAGGAAGAAGCGGGCGCCGCCCGGTCTTCGGGTGCAAAGCCGGCCGGTACGGGCGGTCCTGCTGCGGCTCCGGGCGCACCGCAGATGCGCAAGGCAGAACGCGAGCGCGAAGAGCGTGGCCGCTCGGCCCGCGGTCGCGACGACAATGCACGCCGCTCGGGCAAGCTGACGCTGAACCAGGCGCTTGGCGGCGAGGGCGGCCGGCAGAAATCCATGGCGGCGATGAAGCGCAAGCAAGAGCGTGCGCGTCAGAAGGCCATGGGCACGCAGTCCCGTGAAAAGGTTGTGCGCGACGTCCAGCTGCCCGAGGCGATCACCGTCGCGGAACTGGCGAACCGGATGGCCGAGCGCGTGGCGGACGTGGTCAAGTCCTTGATGCAGAGCGGCATCATGGTCACACAGAACCAGTCGATCGATGCCGATACTGCGGAAGTCATCATCGAGGAATTCGGCCACCGGGTGACCCGCGTGTCCGCTGGCGATGTCGAGGATGTGATTCGCACGGCAGAGGACAAGCCCGAGGATCTCAAGTCGCGCCCCCCGGTCATCACGATCATGGGCCACGTCGACCACGGCAAGACCTCGCTGCTCGACCGTATCCGCCAGACCAGCGTGACCTCCGGCGAAGCTGGTGGCATCACGCAGCACATCGGCGCCTATCAGGTGACGACGAAGGACGGCGCCGTGCTGACCTTCCTCGATACGCCCGGCCACGCGGCCTTCACTTCGATGCGCTCGCGTGGCGCACATGTGACGGATATCGTGGTGCTGGTGGTTGCAGCGGATGATGCGGTGATGCCGCAGACCATCGAAGCCATCAGCCACGCCAAGGCGGCGGGTGTTCCGATGATCGTGGCGATCAACAAGGTCGACAAGCATTCGGCCAACCCGACCAAGGTGCGGACCGATCTGCTTCAGCACGAAGTCGTGGTGGAACAGATGTCCGGCGAAGTGCAGGACGTCGAGGTTTCGGCCCACACCGGGCAGGGTCTTGACGAGCTGCTCGAAGCCATCGCGCTTCAGGCCGAACTTCTCGAGCTGCATGCAAACCCCGATCGCAACGCCGAAGGCGCGGTGATCGAGGCGCAGCTTGACGTTGGCCGCGGCCCGGTTGCGACGGTTCTGGTTCAGAACGGCACGCTCAAGCAGGGTGACATCTTTGTTGTCGGCGAGCAGTACGGTAAGGTCCGTGCGCTGCAGAACGACAAGGGTGAGCGCGTCAAGGAAGCCGGTCCTTCGGTTCCGGTCGAGGTGCTTGGTCTTAACGGCACGCCCGAGGCTGGCGACGTTCTCAACGTTGTCGAGACCGAAGCGCAGGCCCGCGAGATCGCCGAGTACCGCGCCCATATCGCCAAAGAGAAGCGCGCCGCCGTTGGTGCCGCGACGACTCTCGAGCAGCTGATGAAGAAGGCCAAGGACGACAAGAACGTCTCGGAGCTGCCGGTGGTCGTCAAGGCCGACGTGCAGGGCTCTGCCGAGGCCATCGTTCAGGCGCTGGAAAAGGTTGGCAACGACGAGGTCCGCGTGCGGGTCATCCATTACGGCGTCGGTGCCATCACCGAGACCGACATCGGCCTTGCCGAAGCGTCGGGCTGCCCGGTGATCGGCTTCAACGTGCGTGCCAATGCTCCGGCGCGCAACGCTGCGAACCAGAAGGGCGTCGAGATCCGCTACTATTCGGTGATCTACGACCTGGTTGATGACGTGAAAGCGGCGGCCTCGGGTCTGCTGTCGAACGAAATCCGCGAGAACTTCATCGGCTACGCGTCGATCAAGGAGGTCTTCAAGGTTTCCAACGTCGGCAAGGTGGCAGGTTGCCTCGTGACCGAGGGTGTGGCGCGGCGTTCCGCCGGTGTTCGCCTGCTGCGCGACAACGTCGTGGTGCACGAAGGCACGCTGAAGACGCTCAAGCGCTTCAAGGACGAAGTGCCCGAAGTGCAGTCGGGGCAGGAATGCGGCATGGCCTTCGAGAATTACGAAGATATTCGCCCGGGCGACGTCATCGAGATCTTCGAGCGGGAGGAGATCGAGCGTTCGCTCTGATCTTTTCCGATGGACATGGGAAAGGGCGATGCCATTTCCCGGATATCAGGACGCGGGCGGCGATTTTATCGTCGCCCGTTTTCCGTTTGGGGGCGGCGCAACCGGCGTTCTGTCCGACCTGTCGCTCCGCTTCCTGAGCCGAAACTGCCTCCGTGGGAGATGATCAGGAGGGAGTTTCACCGTGGCTGCTACATAGGAGGTTCTCACTGGGGATGGAGGGCGTTGGCGCGATGGCAAATGGCCTGACGCCATGAAGGCGCTGATCGTGGAGGAGACGTTGCATTCCGGTGCGGCGGTTGCTGGTGTCGCGGGGCGGCAGGGGGGCAGGCGAACCATCTATCGGAGTGGCGGGCCCAGGCACGTAAGGGCGCACTGGTTCTGCCTGCTCCGGAAGACGAGGCCGAATTCGCGGCGATGGTGGTCGCGGTCTCACCGCCGGATGCCGAGCCAATCGCTGAAGAGCCCGTAATGATTACCGTGGGCGTGGTCATGATCCGGCTGGCTGCAACCACATGGGCGTTGCGCATCGCGGTGATCGCACATGCACTGGCACAGAGGGCATGATCCTCGCGTCGAACCGGGTGCGGACCATGGTTGCGACCGCAAGGGGGACGAGGGGTCGGCGGCGCTGGTGAAGAACGAGTTGCCCAAGGAGCCGTTTACTGGAACCGTCTTTGTGTTCAGAGCGGAGCGTGCGGATCGACTAAAGCGTCTTAACTGGGTAGTGCCCCGAGAGGTGGTGTAAGAGCGCCGACCTTCGGAGAGGTCCAAGGCTGATCAGGTCGCCACGGC